>JBHLOP010000189.1:0-4438 GCA_048940375.1 Promethearchaeota archaeon
ATCGACCTGAGGTAGTTTAATGAGCAAAGGTATTCAGAAAATATTCTCTAAGGTACCTCACACCTATGAGTTGATCAACCACATTTTGACATTTGGCCTAGACATTTTGTGGCGCAAGAGAGCTGCTAAGGTAGCAGTTACTAAAAATGGCTCACATTGGATAGATATTTGCACCGGAACGGGTGAAATGGCTTCCTATCTCCGACGACTTGCTCAAAAGAAAACTATGATAATTGCAGCAGATTTTAGTTTGCCAATGATTCATAAAGGAACCCAGAAGCAAGAAGCCGCTCAACTAGCTTTTATCCTCGCAGATGTTAGGTTTCTACCTTTCAATGATAGTACGTTTGATCTTGTTACCATTTCATTCGCTACACGCAATATTAATATCAACCGTAACGCCTTGATTCAATGTCTTAGTGAATTTCACAGAATCCTAAAACCAGGAGGACGATTTATAAATTTAGAAACAAGTCAACCATCCTCATTAGTTATGAGAAGGTTGTTCCACAAGTATGTGGAACTTTTTGTGAAACCGATTGGTCAATTCCTGTCAGGATCAAGAGCCGGCTATGCTTATCTTTCACATACAATTCCGCGTTTTTATACAGCGGATGAATTTTCAGACATAATCTATCAAGCTGGTTTTGGAGAGGTAAATTTCAATCGTATGTGGTATGGATTCGCTGCTATTCATAAAGCGATTAAATGAATCATCATGTTGATCCAATGTAGAATTTCATCATAATTTCTTTTAAACTATCTGCTAGTTTAGAATATGATGAAATTGGATTCAATCACCAAATTTGTGACAAAAAATCAAAACTAGAAATTGATTTTATTGTAGCAACAATTTATATAGTATGACAGAAGGCATGTAGAAATTTGTGGGTTCTTAATGACGTTTACAAATGGATATCTCTTCCTTTCAAAATTATGGATTGACAAAATTGTCTCTGCAATAGAAGATGCGAGAGCTATTGACCCTGAATTAATGGCTAAAACTTCTGAGTTCAGTTTAAGCGTTGCATATATTGTTGAAAACCTTCCACAAAAAATAAGAGAATTATATGAGAGCGATAAAGTTGTAATCTATGTAGAAATGGACAAAGGAAATTTAAAGCAGTTTAATGTGAGTAAAGAAGTGCCAAGCGAGAAGGTTTTAGATTTTATTGTTACAGCTAGATATGAAATCGCAAAGAAAAACTTTCAAGGTGAATTAAACTTACTCTCCACATTTATCAAACGTCTCATCAAAGTGAGTCCTTGGCGTAAGATCTCAACGAACCCAACGTTTACAATCAAGTCATTATCAACTATGATAGAATTAATGAAAGTAATGAGGGAAGTACCAACAATTTTTCTGTAAATCTATTATTGAATCAATTCCACCAAGCTTTAAATTGCTTTTTTGAATAGACTTTGCTTTATGATGGAACCAACTCAGTGGGTAATCGACTCAGATAAGGTTTTAACATTCTAACCAACAAACTATCCCTCACTTGTGTGGTGACGGTTTACTCAAAACTCGTTGTCATATCTCTGCAAAAACTTTCGCGAGAGATTCGCCCCAGACACGAATGGAAAATTCATAAAAGTATCCAACAGGCCAAATAATCCTCATATTTTTGATTTTTTATTTTTTCATTCTCCAGCTACAGCTGGTAAAAATCTAATTTCATCACCGTTATCCAGTTTTTTGTCAAAGCCATTTAAATGTCTGATTTCTTTTCCTATCAGAAAGCTATGATTCATATGAAGAAACACATCGTTTTTGATAAGGCATTCCTTAGTATAAAGTCAAGAAGTGTCAGTGAACATTTAACATTGTTTAAGGCAGATGGCAATTGTGAAGGAAGTTCAGAGAAGAGAATCAGTCAGTAACGTTCTCTTAACGGAAGTGTTCTTCAGGAGGTACTACAGCAGCAAGCACGTTTAGGATTACGATTCCTACTAGGATCACCAACATGAAAATAAAAACCCACAACTGGCGTCCTTTTCTCGGATCTCTCTTGGGATCCCTATCAAAGAATGGCACAAGAATAAAGAGAATCGCAATAATCCCTGGAAATATAATTAATGCAATTATGCCAAACGCATTCTCAAAGGGATAAAAAGGAAGAAACATCCACGGTGGCACTGTCACTTCAATATCTTCGATGGGGGGTGGTAATGCCTTCCGCGGAAAAGCCACCGCTAATCCGCTGACAATGGCCAAAAAACCCAAACCATATATGGAGGCATATTTTAAATGGTCTAGAAAGGTTAATTGTCGATCGTTTTTTCCAGTTTTTTGTGAGAAAGGTGGTTCGGATATGCCATGTATACGAATCAACAGTGCATGTGCTCCAAATAATATTATTAATAATATAGGCAAAATGCTAACATGAATTAAGAAGATTTGTGGTAATAGGAGCGATGATATTGTTAAGTTGGGTAGCATACCCAATTTTACTCCAATTTCGACCGCGTGTTCTAGAGCTTCAAGACCCTCTTGATCCCACTTCAGGATAGTTCCACTATAAATAGAGCCAAGTACACTTAAGAAAAGAAGGAAACCAATCACCCAATTTAATTCCCTAGGGCGTTTGTAAGAACCAGTAACAACGATCCTAGTCGCATGCAATAAAATCAGAAGTGGAATCAGTAATGAAGTCCACCAATGCAATCCCCGTACGAATCGTAAAAGGGGGTTGGCAGTAATCTGGGCAACGCTTGTATTGGCAGCATCAGCTGTTGGAACGTAGAATACTCCTAAAATTGCCCCTGTAATACCCATTATGATTAATGAAATGGCGGTGATTGCCCCAAGAGCGTATCCAAAAGTATTTGCTGACGCTGGGATCTTGTAGCGAAAAATAGGTAACCCCAATCTTTCATCTAAGAAGTTTTTTATTTTTTCTAAGAAACGATTTTTTTGGGATGTTTTCGACACTTAATCATCACCTTAGATTGACCTCTTTTTGGTCTGGGTTTTCCAGATCCGTAGTTCTCTTTGGAAAGTATTTCCAAACTATAAAGAGTCCCAAAACTAGCAAAATAACTGGTATAATAAACGAATCAAGAGGAACCATACGTTCCATTGTTTCATTAGTATCATGTTCGAATTCTGTTATTCCATCTGGCGCATGTCCAATCACTGAAACAACATTTACATTAAAGAGTATTAGCATTGAGAGAAAAAGCATCGTTAAAAATACTGTTGACCTCAAGCGACCATCTCAAACATTACGTAATTCTAGCAAGTTAATAATAAATAGAAAGCTACTCTGAATGTTTTAACACGGCACCTCTATGAAAACTAATGTGTTATTGAATTTTATAATGAGAACATTAGTAATATATAAATATTCTCCTGGTGACATATCTTATTTGAATATATATAAATATTAAATATATAAATACATAAATATTGCTCCAATCAGTTTATTGCTCCAATCAGTTGACACCAATTTTTTCTCCAACTTTCTGAACCGCATGAAGAAGTTCCATATTCTCTACAAAAGTCTTTATCTCGTTCTTAGAGGGCATCTCGTGGTGACCTTCACTAGGATCAATACAGCACTCTCCATCTTTTAGGACAACATATAAAAGAGGGGATCTCAGGAGATCTACGCAATTTTTTGGGCAAGCTTATGATAGTTGACAATGTTATCGTTATCGTTAGGTCTTCAATAGTTATCATCTCAGACTGAGTGGCGTAGAATTGTACGAGTTTATGAGAAAGTAGTTCTAGTTGTTAACCTGTTTCTCATACACTTTAGTTGTTCTTTGTCGCACCTTCGCTCAGTTTTCATTTTGTTGAGATGTTTCCTTTTTAACCTCCAGCCGCTGCTGGCAAAAACGCTATTTCGTCGCCATCCTTTAGTTTTGTATCAAAACCGTTTAAATATCTGACATCTTTGCCATTCACATAAAGTACTATGTGTTTTCGAAATTGTCCATCATTATCCAATAATCTTTCTCTTAAATCGTCTCCGTACTTCTCAATAAGCTTGTGTACAGCCGAGGCAACAGTAGATTCAATTTCGATTGCATCTTCCTTCTTTTTAGTGATATCCTTCAATATAGAAAAGAAAACTATCTTGATTTTAGGCATAAACACTCACCTCTTTCGGTTTTATTTCTTCCATAACTTTTTGAAGTTCGATGAGAGACGGATCAATGATTCTTGGTTTTTTAATTAACTGATTTGCAGTTTTTAGTGCCTTAAATCCGCTCCCTGTCACTAAGCACACAATTTTCTCGTCTTTGTCGATTTCTCCAGATTCAACAAGGCGAATAACTGTGGCTAATGTTGTGGCACCAGCTGGCTCTGCAAAAATTCCTTCTTTTTTAGCTAGAAGTGTTTCTGCCTTTAATATCTCTTCATCGGTGGGTGCATCTGCAGTTCCACGCGTTTCTCGAATCTTTGCTATAGCTAGGGCACCGCTTGCGG
>JBHLOP010000190.1:0-4435 GCA_048940375.1 Promethearchaeota archaeon
TAATCACATCGAACGGAGGAACTGCATGGAGATATGTGATGGATACGGCAGACCAATAGTAGATATTAGGGTCTCTATTACACAACACTGCAATCTAAATTGCATATATTGCCATCATGAAGGATATCATGAAAGATCTAACTCAGTAAAAAGAGATGAAATGACTGCTGAAGAAATTCAAAGGCTGGTTTCAGTGAGCCAACGTGTAGGTATAAAACGCGTTAAAATAACTGGCGGTGAGCCACTCTTAAGACATGATATCTTTGAGATAATATCAAGACTTTCTAAGTTAGAAGGAATTAACGAAGTCTCTCTAGTTACCAATGGAGTGCTTCTTGATCAAGATACATGTGATAAACTAAAACATGCAGGTCTAAAACGAATTAATATTAGTTTAGATACTCTAGATCGCGTTTCATATTTCAATATAACTCGAAAAAATGTGCTAAATAAGGTGTTAGAAGGCATTAAAAATGCCCAAAATTCAGGCTTAAATCCAATTAAAATAAATACAGTTCTCTTAAAGGGTATTAACGACACAGAAATTCAAGAATTTATCGAATTCGCAATGAAAACGGGAATCATCCTCCAACTTATTGAATTAATGACTTTCGATGAAAATAATGACAATTTCTTCAATAAGTATCATGTGGATCCAAGTCCCATTGAAGAAGTTCTCAAAGGAATTGCGGAGTACGTAGAGGTCAGACAAATGCAACAACGAAAAAGATATCATCTAAATGATGGGACTATTATCGAAATAGTCCATCCAATGCATAATAGTGCTTTCTGTGCGAACTGTAAGCGATTACGTGTTACTAGTGATGGGCATTTAAAGCCATGTCTAATGAGAGAAGATAATCTAATAGATATAGTAACGCCCATTCGAAAAAATGTTTCTGATGAAGAATTATATCAACTATTTCTACAGGCTATCGCCTTAAGGGAACCATTTTTCAAAGAATAATCTCTTAAAATGTGATGATATGCAAAAAAAGGTCATTATAACGATTCCAGCTTATAAAGCGGCTGATACTCTGCCATCAGTATTTAAACGTCTTGAAAAGGTTGACAAATACTTTGATGAGATAATTATCGTTGATGATGGAAGTCTAGATGATACTTACAACGTTGCAAAAAAGTTAGGGGAGGAATATACGAAAAGAAATGGAAAACAGGTTGTAGTATTGCAACACTCGCCAAATAGAGGTTACGGAGGCTCCCAAAAAACACTTTATTCAGAAGTTCTAAAACGAGGAGGAGACATCGCCGTTCTCGTCCATGCCGATGGCCAATATCCACCCGAAGAACTACCTAATATACTTCAACCGTTTTTGCAAGAGAAAGCAGACGTTGTTTTAGGTTCACGGGCACTAGGAGGCCAGATGATTCATGGAGGTATGCCTCTTTTCAAATATTTTGGAAACCGTTTTCTCACTCGACTCGAAAATCTAATTGTTGGAATGAAACCACCAGTATCTGAATATCATACTGGATATCGGGCGTTTTCTCGTAAAGCGTTAAAACAGACTCGTTTCCACCTAAATTCCGAAAAATACGTGTATGATAGCGAAAGTTTAATTCAATGTAAAGAAAAAGGACTTAAAATTAAAGAGGTGCCTATAGCTACGTACTATGGACAAGAGATCTCGTATCTTAGCCCGTCACGATATGGAATGCGAATTCTGAAGGTTTTAATAAAATATGTACTGCATAAGCTAAAACTTCGCCCAACGTTACAATACTCTTAGGTTCAAGATTTAAATAATGAAAAAACGTGTGTAGGTGCTGATTACATCATTATTTTAATTCTTATGTTTTTATATTACTTTAGAGATTGCTGCTGCGGTCTTTGCTGCTTCGGTATACGCAAGGGTAGTTTCTACTTTAGGTGGTGCCCATGAAACAACTAATCCTTTATTTGGTGGGATCATAGCCATGACCAATGAACCACTACCTTGAACATTCTTTGCTACATATCTATCTTCTGTAGCTTGCATCAATGCATATTTGACATTTTGAACAACTGCAGATTGTCTATTGGTGAACGCGTTCACAAGGTCTGGTCCAGATGGATTCCAATTATCTGTTTTAAACCACATTCCGCCATTCCATGCAACTACGGCTACTGCACCTACAGCGCCACTTTTAAGTAACTTCTTTGCATATCCTTCCACGCTCATTGTTTAATAAAGCCTCCTAAACGTTCTGTTTGCAAATATAGCGTTTTGTTTAAAAGATCCACTCATCCGTTTTACTTAAAGTTTTTGATTCTTTTGGGGGCGCGCTCTAGTTTATTTGAATTTCTTTATGATCTTCGGTTATAGTTTTGGGAAATTCTGTTCCATTGTTTAATAAAACATAAATAAATCTTTAAACAATTTTTGAAAAGATTATTTAGAAAATGTGTGTAAAAATGGATAATCAGAAAACTCATGGGATTTACTTAGAGGTTGTTGTTAAAGCTAATTCAAAGAAAACAAAAGTACCAACATATGTTGAAGGAAATACTATATATGCTAAAATAAAGTCGCCTCCGCGTCATGGAAAAGCGAATAAAGAACTGTTACGAGAATTAGGCAAATTATTTAAAGTAGATCATATCACAATCGTTTCAGGTCACACAAGTACTAGAAAAACTGTTTTTCTTGAAATAAGTCAAGAAAAAGTGAAGGCTATATTATCTCAGTTTTGAAATTATTCTTTAATTAGTTTCAATCCTAAGATAGTTTGATACAGATTATTCTCTATAAATCTAAGATGGTTCATTATTTTCGACATATCTTTGTTTTATCCATTTTCTTAATTCAAGAAATACAAGACTGGAGATTCCACAAATAATTGTGACGCCAGGTCCAAGGAGTAAGCCAATCAACGTTGCGGCAACTGCAATATCCTCCGCGATACCAAGAAAACGATATATCGCAAATCCTGCAAGTGTTCCTGTACCAAGCGATGCTGGCATCGCTGTAGCAATTCCCACTAAAATGCTGACAGAGATCGCTAATGCAATTATCCATATGGATACACTTGCCCCTATACTGCGGAATATTAGAACTGTTGCAAATAATTCAATAAACCAACGCAAAACAGTTAGCACTGGAACAGCGATCAAGGGGTATTTGAGGGTTTTATATAATTCTACGCTTTCATAGAAATTATCGAGTTCCTTTATTGCAGAATTATTAATTCGTTCAGCAAAGCGCTTTATACGTGATGGCATTTTTCTTAAGAATATTTGGAGTATTTTCAGAAATAACTCGCCAACAGATCTTTTCCATGCAACAAAAACCGCGAAAATTATGACAAAGCTGAGTAAAATAAAGATGAATATAGTAATATAAATCGCATTAAATGATAGAAAATGTTGTTGCACGACAATAAAGACTCCAAGAGCACTAAATGTGATGATAAATAGCATATCATAGATTCTCGTAAAGAGAACAATGCTAGCTGAGTCGCCTACTGAAAGATCTTGGTATCTTCGATGTACTTCTAATCTAACGATATCTCCAGTCTTTCCTGGTAATGCGGTGCTCAATGCGTATCCAAACGCCCATACTGGGAAAGTTGATATTAATGAGAGCTTTGGATATTTTGCTTTTTGAAGAATTTGCCATGTAAATGACTTTATAAAAAGACTAAGAATATAAAGACACGATGCATAGATTACATATATTAAATTTGTACTAATAATTAGGACGAGGACTTCGCGCCCTCCAACCATATAAACAAGTAGATAGACGAGAGCTAGACCAATAGCTAACAATAAAGCGGCTCTAAGAATTTGTCTCATAAAATCACGAGGCATTATAATTTTTAGGAAAATTTTTTGCGCTCATTAAGTTCGTACACTTTGAGTTCGAACCCATGTATTTTCTCGAAAAATAAATTTTTCTCTTTTTGATTTACAGAAAAATGGAGTTGAGTTAATGCAGCATGAAGTTCTTTTAGATAACAATAAAAAAATATTATAAAACTCATTCCTTTTGTTTTAGGAAGAGTTGCGAAACTATCCCACTCTGACGGATGGGACTTCCTACGAGTTTTATCAACCCGTGTGAGCTACCTCGTGCTAAAGCATCGAGGCTTCCTGCTTCTACGACAAACTCGATCCCCTTGACGGGGTACGGAGGTCTTATCTCCACAGGCGTAAATTCCCTACGCCCGTAGGTACTCATAGAGGATATTTCCAAAAACTATTATAAACAGCACGCAATTCATCACCACGCTAAAGCTGTTGTGCTTTCTTGCTTTATTGCCTGTAAGAAAATATGGAACTTCTTGCTACATTTCTTCTTCGCTTTTCGTTGTCTCCTCTGCTCTTCTTGTTCTCCATCTCGCTTCTTCTTCTTCTTTTCTTCTCCTTGCCTCTTCCGCTTTTCTTTTTCTTGTCTCCTCTGCTCTTCTTGTTCTCCATCTCGCTTCTTCTTCT
>JBHLOP010000191.1:0-4420 GCA_048940375.1 Promethearchaeota archaeon
TACCCTCTTTTTTGCATAAAGAATCATTTTTACGGCATAACCTTTTGATTCAAGAGCTTTTTGAGGTAATTTTCCATTACATGCCTCAATGTGCAATTTTACTAGATTTGATGATGTAACTGCTTCTATACATTCGAGAGAGCCTTGAAATCGTGGATTAAGTTCGATCAAATAAGGTTGATCACCTCTAATAACAAAATCGAATCCATTAGAACCTAAGAGCCCTAATTTTGAGCCCAATTCTTCAGAAATATTTTTTATATTCTCTACAACATTTGCTGAATTCTTTAGTGGAACAATATTTCCGCAATACCCAAAAGGTATTGAAACTCCTAATTCTGATCTTCCAATTATTTGTTCAGTTACCGAAATAGCTTGACAATCCTTACCTGTTCCAAGCACTGAGCAACTTGCATCAATGCCTTGAATAAATTCTTGAATAAGAATCTTTTTCCCTGAATTTCTTAACTCGTTATAAGCCTTATGAAACTCATCTGAATTTGTAATTAATTTAACAAAGAGTCCGCCTGCGCTTCTCGGCGTAGTGAGTACAATTGGATAACCAATATTTTTTGTAATTTCGAGTGCTTCCTCTTCTTCTTTTACTTCCATAGTCTGTGGACATTCAATTCCTAATTTCGATGCTAATTTATAGACGCTTAGACGGTCTGAACGACTTATTATCTCTGGAGTATTTCCAATAACAGGTGCGATTTTACCAAATCGTTGCCATATTTCAGGTTCATCATCAAAACCGCTGCCTATAAGCAAGAATTCTATCTTTCCATAATAGTCTTCAGCCATTGTTTCGGCTAGGAGGCACATGTATTCAGAAATTGGGCGGAAAAATTTTCTTTTTGTTGGATGACTTTTTCTTTGCCATATAACTGAAAAAACATGTTCTGCAACCGATCTAAGATCTAAATCTCCAAAAAAATCAATCGCAAGGACATTATAATTTGCTTTTTTGGCAGAAGTTGCAATGGGTCTTGCATTGAACGCAACAACTAAACAGAAGTTGCGATCGCTTTTAGAGTATGCGATATCATCTTCCATGATCTTCCCACAGAAATAATAATTCATTGGCGAAATCTTCATAATAAATTGAAATGATGTTCATAATGTTAGCATCATTAGAGAATATTGTTAGGACATCTACATCAAAAAAGTATCATATTTAATCTAATCTAGGGGGATTAATTGAGTTTAAGTGAAGAAGATTATTGGGCCAGGCTGGCTTATGAAGCAAAACATGTTAAAAGTGAAGAACCTGGGTTCAAACCTGAAAAAGGGGATATTCGCAAATGGCATGGTTTCATCCTTGGTACTGAATTGTACGAAGGTGGGGTTTTTCAGATCGAAATTGAAATCCCTAGACAATTTCCTTTCGCACCTCCACATGTAAGATGGCTCACAGAAATCTGGCATCCGAATATTTACAAAGAAAAAGTTTGTGTTGGATTATTAGGCAAGGATTGGTCTCCCTCGAATAGCTTAGTTGATGTCATTGAGACTCTTAGAATATTATTAGCAGCGCCAAACCCCGCAGATCCTTTAAACACTTCTGCTGCTAATCAGATGGAAAATGATCTAGAACGCTTCAAGAAGACTGTTAAAGATTTTATTGAGCAATATGCTACTTGGGAAAAATTACAAAGTTGACAAACTCTCTTAAAATAAATACAAATTCATTGTGCGTCCTATTTTTAAGTTTTAATAATCATCAATTTCATAATCTAAAATCAAGAATCTCTGGGATGATTGTATCTCCTTTCGGTGATCAAAATGAGTAAAAATGGCGACAGATATCATAGGCAAACTATAATGCCGAACTGGGATCAAGACAAGATTTCTAAAGCAACTGTATTTCTAGCTGGAGTTGGAGCACTTGGATGTGTTGTAGCAGAGATATTAACTATGATGGGTATTGGTAAATTGGTAATTGTGGATTTTGATACTGTTGAACTTTCAAATTTGAACCGTCAATGGCTATTCCGTGACGAGGATATTGGAAAATCAAAAGCTTTGGTTGCAAAAGAACATCTTAAAGTTCTAAATCCTTCAGTTGATGTTATTGCTTTTAATCAAAAGATAGAGGATGTTCCAGAAAGCATTTATGCAATGTGCGATCTAATTGTTTCCTCTTTAGATACCTTTGAGGCACGCCGCTGGCTAAATTCGATGTGTGTTTCTGTAGGAAGACCACTAATTGATGCAGGTCTTTACGAATTCTTTGGTCATGTTCAAGTAATTATCCCTGGGTCAGATTCTGCATGTCTTGAATGTCAACCTCTAATTCCTGAAAAAAGATTGCAGCAGATATGCACGCTCCCAGGAGAACCGAGGAAGAAGGAAAGGGAAGAACCGAAGGAGGTATTTCCATCGGTTGGAACGATTTCTGCAGTAATTGGAGGGATTATGAGCCAAGAAGTTGTGAAACTGCTATTAGGACTTGGGAGTCCTATTGGGTATCTCTTTTATGATGGTCTTTCTGAAGAATTCACAAAAATTGACCTTACTAGAAGATTAGATTGCTTTGTATGTGGTGAAAAATGGAAACTTGATGAATTAAGATATTTCGCAGAAGGAGATGAGAAAATAGGCGAATTAAGGAAGAGAATCGCATTGATCTACGGTCTCGCTAATCCTACAATGATCATAGGAACAAAAATAGTTGATGACGAAATGAGCATTACTGAAGCAGAAATATCTGAATTTGCACCAATCTTCGTTATAGATTCGACTGTGGCTAAACCGATAAGAATAAGAGTTGTCTTAACTCATAATTCTGTTTGATACTATAATCTTATGCTAGAATCAAGATTAATCGGAAGGAAATCTTATGTCTTTCAAACTAGCTATTGTTGGTAAAGGTGGTGTAGGAAAGACCTTTTTAGCGGGGACTTTAGCAAGATTATTTGCGCAAGATGGTAAAAATGTTCTTGCTGTTGATGCGGACCCAAATATGAATTTACATGCAACTATGGGGATTTCTACAACTGAACTTCCTACTCCCATTGGTCAAATGAAAGAACTTATTGAAGAAAGGACAGGAGTCCCTGCAGGAACATCAGGAATGTTTGTTTTGAATCCGCGGGTAGATGATATACCTGATAAGTATCATGTTAGACACGATGGGGCAAAATTAATTGTACTTGGAACTATAGAGACTGCTGGAAGTGGCTGTATTTGTCCAGAAAGCGCTCTTTTACGCGCATTGCTTAGCCACATAATTCTAAAACGTGATGATATTGTCATAATAGACTTTTATGCAGGTCTTGAGCATTTAGGAAGGGGCACAAGCAAGGGTGTAGATGCAATGATTACCGTAGTTGAACCAGGAACCAGATCAGTAGATCTGGCAAAAAGAATTAATTCTCTTGGAGCAAGCCTTGGAGTCCCTCGCCGTTATATTGTAGGCAACAGGATCTCTAACAAGCAGGAAGAGAACTTCATAAAAAACGCAGCAACTGAATCTGATTTAGAATTACTTGGTATTATTCCCAGAGATCCTGCTATTATCCAATCTGATATCATGGGTGTTGCTCCTATTGACTTTGCACCAGAATGCCCAGCGCTAGTTGCGATTCAAGAAATTAAAAAAATCCTAGAAAAGAAACTCGCTCCTTAGTGAGTTAATAGTTATCAAGCAGAATTGATATATTGAGCATCTAGGTTTTTGCTAGGATTAATTAACTTCAGGTATCTTGAACGTATTGCTAGAGATAATACGAATATTAAATACTTCAATCTTAGTTTGTAAATGTATAATCATTTTTTGACGGCGACAAAAATGACACAATCTGAAATTGAAGTTGACGGAAACATCATTATCAATGGAAAGGCGTATCCTGCTATTGAACTTCTAGAAGCAATTAACAGGTCAGGCGCACTTTCGTTCGATCATGAAACTGAACAATTGATACTTAATGATATGCCTATTAAGCCGGTTTATAATTCTACAAGAAAAAACGTGTTTTCTCAATTATGTTATCACAGTCTAGCGTATTGCTGCCCTAGAACTCATAAATGTGATAAACGCGAAACTACGCTGAAAATGCTTAATATTTCGCTAGATGAGTATTCTCGTATTAAAGATGAGCATCATTCACTTTTTTTAGAGTATGAACGCACGGATTCACATACCACTTACAGTGAGACTTCACCATCTCGTGTTGATGAGAATTTAGATCTTTCATCCTTTTTTGGTAATCCAAATGAAGTTTCAAAGACAGAAAAAGAGAATACAGATGATTTCCTTAAGGAATTTCTCTCAGGGAATGATTTCGACAGCAATAGTCTCTGGGATAGTTCTTTAAACCAAAAAGAAGTCCGCTATGGTAGAAAAAATGTTCCTCCTTCAACAGAAACAGGTTCACGTCACTTGAGTTATTCTGGCAAATGTCCACGGTGTAGAAAG
>JBHLOP010000192.1:0-4410 GCA_048940375.1 Promethearchaeota archaeon
TTAGCAAAAATTGAAAAAGAAAAAGAACTGCCTAGTGAATTACGTGAAGCAGTAACTAATGTTAAAACTTTGATTACTTGATTTAAGCCAGAATGCTCCCCTTTTTACGTGAGTGATGAATGATATTGGGAATAAATAGGTTGTGATGCTATCTAAAGATGTAGGACCATGAGATATCTGGTGTGACGTTAAGGGCGTAAACACAACACAGTACCGATGAGGGTGCTGATAGATATCGTTCCATAGTGGTTAGAAGGACACACTAACAGGGTGATGGCCCACACTTTGTGTGGAAGGCTTTTCTCAACAAGAATCACAGACGAGAAGGAATCTCCGATCCTTTAGGGCAGAGAGAGGATTAAATAGAATTGCTTATTTTTAACTTATGCGGCGGGAAGTCCTCTTGCGACAGCTGGGGGATGAACGCCGCGAGCTTTATATAATTTTTTGCACAAGAGTGTTATGATGAATATCGGGAGGAAGGCAGGGATACAAGACTCCCGATAGGAAGACAGAAGAGGAGCCCCTGTAGAAGTGGTGTTCGTACAGTTGCTAGCCCGCGCGGGTAACCGCGAAGGTAAAAGGATAATAGCATTTGACGAATCCGATCGTGTGAGAATGGAAGCCACAGTTTCCTATCACAGAATGCCAGGTGGACGGGCCATCCTCATAAGGATGAGCTGCGACACACAGCCAAAGGTAAAACGAAAGTTTCCCTCACGGGTTCCGAGGACTCGCAGGAAGCTCCATCCGTCAGGGTGGAGTAGTTCACATATGTAGACCTATCTGCTCCTTTAATTTTTTAAAATGGAGTTGAAATCGAAGTCATCCTTTAAAAGTTCGGTTTTCCTGGCACTAACATCAACCATCTTAAGAATGGCTTTCTTAAGCAACGGTTTCAACTGTTTTCTGTTTATCTTTTTTCCAATGATTAATGCTCCTATTAGTTTATTCTCGTTCAGTACAAACTTTCTATAGATACCTTCTTGAAGGGAAAACCTAGAAAGTATTTCGAAGTTTCCATGAGGACGAGTGATGCCAGCAGTGACAACGCCTAGATCATGGATATTAAATGAAAATAGAGGTACAGCTCCTTCGTACTCCTTTTCGAATCCAGCCATGTTGTACGCTGCAATTTCACCTTGTTCTTTGGCATATCCCCAAGTTGGGTGAAGTGTAGGTTTTTGGAATAAAGGATCTGGAACTTGAGCAACATCACCAGCAGCATAGACGTTCGGTATGTTAGTCCTTAGATATTGATCTACTAATACTCCTCCGTCATGTGTGATCATGCTGTCTTTCAGAAAATCTATGTTAGGCCGTATCCCAATAATAACAATGACTAGATCACAAGATATCGTATGGTGACTTTTTAGAAGCACTTGATTGACTTTCCTGTTACTACCCTTAAACTCAATAACTTCATCATTGAGCAGAATTTCTGTGCCATTCTCTTTTAGCGTTTTTTCCACGATCGAAGAGGCTTTGTTGTCAAACATCATACAGCAAAGGAGATCCATTTTCTCTACTAAAGTTACTTTCAAGCCAATTTTTCTTAGATGGGGTATTGCTTTCATACCAATAGTTCCTCCGCCTATTATAACCACGTTATTTGCCTCTTTTGCTAATTTTGTTACGTTCTTTGCGTCATCTAAAGTGTATAGCGTTGATATGCCTTCAAGTTTGATGCCTGGCCATGACATCACAACAGGTTTTCCACCAGAAGCGATTAGGAGAGAGTCATATTTAACGATAGAACCATCATCTAGAAATACTTGGTTTCCTTTAGTAGAAATTTTTGACACAAAACCTTTCACGAAGGCTGATCTTATGTTATTGTAGAAATCCCGACCTTTCACAAAGAGATCTTCCTCGGTACGGTCGTTTGAGATTAGACTTGCTATATGCTCTCTTTTGTAGAAAGGAGGACCTTCATCTGATATTATAGTTATTTCTCCTTTTTCATCTAGATTTCTCAGTGTTTCTGCAGCAGTAGCACCTGCTGGTCCCCCTCCTATAATAACATAGTGTGTCATTCAAGAGCCTCCTCATCTAACATACTTCAATTAACCATTCATGCATATTTCTTTACCTTTTTGTTCGTTTTAAGCTCAGACTGTGAAAAGATCATCAAATGAATGGTAAAGTTTGCATTGAAATCGTATATTTCATAGTGAAACTAAACATTATCGATTTGTGCAATCTGATGGTTTCAAATCTGTACTTTGAAATGAGGAAAGGATACCATAAATCGTCCATGACTATGAACACTTAAGATATTTTGACCCAGCAATCAAATAAAAGATGAAGTGATATTAAACTCATTGAAAGAGCTAAAGGAATTAACAAGAAGATAAATGAAAAATAGTTAAGATTAAAGAGTTAATTAATAGGAAAAAAAAAGTAGATTTGATCAGGAATTCAAAATTTTTTCGGCTTCAACTCGATATGCATCCATAACATAATGAATTCCGGAGATTTTTGCGGCGTCTTCTGTCAAAGCCATAAGGTCATCGCGGTTGATAGTTGAGAGTTTAAAATTCCTAGAACCTGCCATAAGTTGTTGAAGACCTACTTTGAACTTCTGACAATAGGTATACAATCCTATAGCACCAAAAGGTATTTTTTGAAAATCATTACCATATTTTTCTTTCAATTCCTCGTGTTTAACAAAGATTGACTTTGCACTATTCCCATATTTCGAAACTGTCTTGGGTAATTTTCCTTCGTCTAACCACTTACCGATGTTTTTCCCTACCATACTTGGAATCATCAAAGCTCTTCCCATACAAACCGCTTTTATATAGGGACTGCCCATTGCTATTGCCTTGAAAACACCATCTTCAGTTGAAAATCCTCCAGCTATGGCAATATCAGGAACTCTTAGTCCATTATTTTTGAGTTTTTCACAAAATTGATAGGTAAGTGACTCAAGATAAAATGTCGGAATACCCCATTCATTCATCATTCCCCAAGGGCTCATTCCTGTGCCACCAGAGGCACCGTCTATTGTAATAAGATCTAATTTAGCTTCTGCACCATAGCGTAAGGCCATGGCAAGTTCTACTGCAGAATAAGCTCCAGTTTTTAGCGTAATTCGTTTGAACCCCATGCTACGAAGTCTATCTATTTCTTCAATGAATGATTCCTTGGTTACAAAACCCAATCGAGAATGTCTTTCAAACTCTTTTATCGACTCTTGTTCATAAGCCATTAATGTGGATAACTCATCAGGATCAGGAGTAAGAATATATCCCCTCTTTTTAAGCTGAAGTGCCCGTTCAAGAGTGTTAATCTTTACTTCTCCACCAATGCTTTTCGCACCTTGTCCCCATTTTAACTCAATTGTTTCTAAATTATGCTTGCTACTCACATATTCGGCTGTTCCGAGGCGTGTATCTTCTACATTCATCTGAATAAGAATTTCACCGTAGCCCTCGTAAAATCTTCTATATATTGCTATCCTGCGATCCATCTCTGGACTTCTAGATATCTTGCCATTGCTATCAAACTGAAGTTCTGGGTCCATTCCACACACATTTTCGCCACAAACGAGTGTAATGCCTGAAATAGCAGCCCCGATCGCAACATGTTCCCAATTTTTTCGGGCAATTTCAGTAGATCCCAAAGCTCCAGTAAAAATCGGTATTCTCATACGAACCTTTTTATCCCAACCATAGTTTGTCTCAGTATCTACACGTGAAAAAAATGCTGTATCAGGATCCCCATCAGGCAATCCTCTCGCTCCTACTGCATAACCCTGAATGTTAAGATGCGAATAATCAACTGGATAATTTTTTTCCGCACCAGACGTTACTTTTCCAAATGGAACAGGATAAAGAACTTCACGCCCTCTAAAAGAAGTCAACCAAAGTTCACAGCCCCCTCTGCAGCCGTCCAAACATACTGAACATATTCCTGACACAGGAGCGACACTTTGTCTTGATCTATTAAAGGTGTTTGTTACTTCACTGGCATTTGGTTGTCTTAAATTCATTTCATCCCCCTCCATATACACTTAAAGTGTATAATATTGTGTCAACTATTACTAATTCTTGTAAACTTTTATCAACTTTGGCTATGGCAAGTGAGTTTACTGATTTCTTACAAATTAATCATTTTTTTCTTCATTAAGTCTTTTCCCATGCATACTGCTTTTACATATGGACTTCCCATTGCAATGGCCTTGAAAAAACGTCTTCAGTGGAAAATCCGCCAGCAATAGCGATGTCAGGAACTCTAACTCCGTTTTCATTAAGTTGCCATAAACCTGCAACTCAATTGTATTATCCTTTAGTAATCGGCAAAACTGTAAAAGTGCCTTAAAAAAAAATTATCGAACAAAAGTAAGCTTCATAGTTCAATTACTTTACCTACGCCACCCTCAATGTACTTTTCAGGGTATAAAGT
>JBHLOP010000193.1:0-4398 GCA_048940375.1 Promethearchaeota archaeon
GTGGTGCGTCCCTTATGATAACTAAGGAACATATAGCTATGGAAATGACTAAAAACTTGTTAACAAACGCAAAAAACTCTGGTGCCGATTGTATAGTTACATCTTGTCCTATGTGTCATTTTAACTTAGATACGAAACAACAGGATATTGAATCTTTCTATAACATTGAAATAGGCATTCCTATACTTTATTTGACTCAGTTCATTGGAATCGCGTATGGACTTTCTGCGAAAAAGTTAGGATTAAAAAGAAATATTGTGCCTGCTACAACACTTCAAGAACGGCTTCAGATCTCTTAAAGTTCAATCATTATTTTTTTTTTTAAGTGAAATCAAATATAGAGAAGCGTTTCGAAGAGAAGATTTGTAGCGTAAGGAAAACGTTTGTCGGTGTAGTGATAAAATATTGAGTTTAGTGCAATTTGAGAGTATTTCTAAATTATTCGTTTTAGTTTTTGATTCTTGAATTCTGCCAAAACAACAGGCGATATATATCCTTACATGTCAAAATATTACAAGAATTTGATTAAGATAGTATTCTCACAAAAAATATTCTTTTTTGTCTATTAGAGGATGAGCAACAAATGTCTGAAAAGAAAGTAGGAGTAGCAGTTGCTGGACTTGGGTTTGTTGGAGGTCGTGCTCATGTACCTGCAATTAAAAAAATTCCCGGCGCTGAACTGGTTGCTGTGATCGATGTGATAGAGGAATTAGCTAAGAAGGTTGCAGCAAAGTATGATGTTAGTTATTATCTTGACCATAATGAAGCACTTAAAAATCCAGATATTGACGCCATTGTAGTGGCTGTCCCAACACCATTCCATTATAAGCTGGCTTTTGATGCTATTGCTAGTAATAAACATGTGCTTTGTGAAATGCCTCTCACACCGACTATTAATGAGTCAATAGCCCTGGGTAAATTAGCAGAAAAAGCGGATTTGATATTCATGCCCAACCTCAACTTTCGTTTTACTCCCAATTATGTTAAAACAAAAGAACTGATTGAACAAGGGATCATCGGAAAACCTCTAGCAGTTACCTTTCGAGAGTTTATTCCTGCCAAAGATTTGGCCATTCAATGGCCACTTGACTCATGGGCGTGGGATTTAGAAAAAAGTGGTGGATATCCTGATTTCACTCTTTCAGTTTGGTCAATAGACTTAGTTAGATGGTTGCTAAATTCAGAAATCGAAACGGTCCATTGGGCAACTAATTATGCTCCATTGGAGGATGTAGAGAATTTCACTGGGTATCAGACTTTGGGTATTGTAAAACTTTCAAATGGCATCGTTGGCACACTGCATTATTCTGCAACAGTTGCACTAGGACAAGGAACAAGTAAATTGGAAGTTTTTGGCAGCAAAACTAAAACTTTAATAGCGAAATGGAACAATTATTTGATGCTAGTTGGTGAAGACTCTGAAAAACAGGAATGGAATTTCACAGAGAAAGGTACGAAAGTTTGGGGACACTATCAAGCTGATTCATACTTTATTGATTGCATTCTTAAAGAAAAGAAACCTACGATAACTGTTGATGATGCAATTAAGGCGCAGAATGTAGCGTTAAAGATTATGAGTTAGTATTAAAAAATTTCGGGACTCTTAATGGTTGATAAGCCAATTATTAAACGACTAAGTAATCTTATTAACAATAATCATATTAATCCAAAGGATTCTGTAGAAAATGCACGGTGAAGTAGAAACGTCTATGATAACACGATATATCATCTTAATAGCTCACGTTATTATTTTAAATTTCGTTACCTGGATTTATTTCGGAGGCGGCATTGAGATCATCGGTCTATTATTCGGACTAAAATTATCTCCTGGTAATCTGATAAGAAGAACTATCTTATTATCCTTTGGAATTATCTACTTCTTAAGAGTCATTCTGACTTTATTCTATCTTCTTAGGCGCAAAATTGACTGGAAAGAGACAGGAGCGATTATTGGAGGTCTTGTTTTCTATCAAGTTGGATTTGCCTTAAGTGGAGCTTCTCAATCTGCCTTGATCGATCCCATAGACTATGTTGCAATTGGAATTTTCATCATTGGCAGTTTCCTGAACACTGGTTCCGAGTTCCAGAGAAAACTCTTCAAGGATAAGCCAGAAAATGAAGGAAAACTCTATACTGGTGGCCTATTCAGTTATGCTCGACATATAAACTACTTTGGTGATAGCGTCTGGACTATTGGTTGGGCTTTAATGACGCGCAATTGGTTTGGTGCAATAATGCCAATATTCTGTACCCTTGGCTTCGTGTTTGCAAACATACCAATGCTCTCAAAATACTTAGAGGAACGCTACAAAGAACAATATCGCGAATGGGCCAGAAGAACCAAGAAGTTTATCCCATTCGTTTATTAATTTTTCCTTGAAACTTGAAAGGTTTTTAATCTTCTAGGTGGAAATCTAGATTCAGTATTCAAAGCATAATAGGCGGAGGGGAATTCTTAATAACTTCTTTAATCACAAGTAAGTTTTCTTTAGGTGTGTCAATAGGTATAACACAACCAGGAGCAAGTAATAAGCGTGAATTAGAAATTTGGATAACTTCTTGTAGTTGCTTAGTTATGGCGATTGGTGTTCCTTTTCTAATTGTTTCAGTCTCGTCAATTCCACCAAAGAGGCCCTTACTAAAGATTTTCAGGGCTTCTTCTATCGTTGGAGATGTATGTTGACTATGCCAGTTTATGGCATCTATAGGATAATTATCAGCGATATAATTAAACAAGGGCTTATTTCCATGAATATGAAACACTATAAACTCAGCATGAGGTCTGAGATCATTCAATAGTTTAAGAGTATACTTGACTTCGAAATCCAAGAACTGTTGGTTTTTCATTTTTCCTTCAACACTATGCAGGGAAGCAACAAAAAGGCCATTTGCACCTGCATCAAGAACTGCATGTCCGAATTCAGTCATTACATTTGTTATTACTTCGAGGCCTTCTCTGATCTGGGAAGGTGCTTCATAAACATGGTCCAGTATATTAGAATCTAGTTGACTTGCAACCATAAATGGGCTAAAAACTGTCATCATTAGTGGAACATTTCCGCTCAGAATTTGCGATACCTTCCGAACGCCCTCTAATTGCAAACCAAATTCGCCATCCGTCGGATCAATCTCTTCAATGACCTCAAAGTCTAAAGCACTTTTGATTGGCGAGTTTAATACTGATGTTGAACCATAGATAGGATGAATCGGTCCTACTTCACAGCCCCAATCAACCGTACAAAAACTACCATGTGGAGTAAGTTTCAATACATCAGAATCATAGGTTCTCTGAAATCTCACATGTGCATCAGCAAAACCCTGTGGCGTCCTATCATCGCCAGGAAAATGTTTCCATAACGCATAAGCCCACCGATCTAAAGTACCACCTGAGAATGTAGTCATTAACCTTTCAAATTTGTCCATATCATCACTTTTTCGCTCTTAATCAAATTCTCCCCAAATCTTCATTAAATATATAATAGTAGAAGAAGCACTTAATAAGCTGAAGGATATCTATGCCCAGCAACATTAAACAACGAATTCTAAAGGACATAAGTATACGCTATAATCTTCAACCTGGCGATATGGGTAATGTTGTTTCCCTGCATGCGGTCGTTTACGCCGACGAACATGGATTTGATCATACATTTGAAGGTTACGTCGCATCAGGCATTGCTGAATTCGCTCAGTCATTCAATGCTGCTAAAGATCGACTTTGGGTTGCAGCAATTAAAGGACAAATAATCGGTTCAATAGCTGTTTTTGGACGTTCTGAATCAGAGGCGCAACTTAGATGGTTTCTTGTTCATCCAAGTTACCGTGGTCTAGGATTAGGGAAACTTCTTTTTCAAGAGTCGCTGCAATTCTGTAAGAAGTGTGGATTTAAGAGCGTCTTTCTCTGGACGTTCAGCGGCTTAGACGCAGCACGATATCTTTATATATCTGCAGGTTTTAAAAAAACTGAGGAAATAACCCACGAAATATGGGGGAACATGTTAACGGAAGAGCGGTATGACTTGCACCTTTGAACGTACTTTTTTGAAAATTAAATAGAAAAATCATTCATCACTAATGTAGTTTCTCTTTGAGCTTTACCCAGTCTTCAATAATTACATCCCGCAGTCCAGGATTTCTTAAGGCAGCAGAAGGATGATACATTGGAATTATTTTTGCGCTAAAATCCAAGGTGGAAATGATAAAGATTTTTGTATGTAAATCTCTCATTGGGGCTAGTGGGAGTTGATATTTTTCGAAAATATACTTGACGGCAACATTACCTAACAAAATGATTATTTTAGGTTTTATAAGGTCGATTTGTTTGTCCAAGTAGGGTGTGCATGAAGCGATTTGTTCTTTAGTTGCTTTGTTATCAGGTAAATAGGATTTTATGATGTTTGC
>JBHLOP010000194.1:0-4395 GCA_048940375.1 Promethearchaeota archaeon
TAAAAGTTGACGTAAAATGGTGGAAAGGTTCAACTGCATCAAATATGAGGATTACTGTAGAAAAACCTGGAGGAACGCTTTACAAGCAGGAAGAAGTTTCATACGGTGTTACAGGTCTTGTTGAACTATCTGTTTCGGCAAAACAGGTTGGTAAATGGAAGATAAAAATTGAAAGTCTGAAAAGAGCACCTGGCGATTTATTAGTTGGATATTCTCTTAACGTACCTGAATTAGACGGAAAGATCTGGGCCGATGATCTTTGGGTTTCTAATGAAGAAGGAGATGCTTTTGAATACTGGTTGGAAGTACATCGCTTCCTTGAAGGAAAAAGTTTTACATTAAACGTATTAAATGCAGATAGCGAAGGAAGAGTAGATCTACTCTTTCCAACAGGAAAATTGGCAGAACGTATACAAATTCAACCTATTGAAAATGAGTGGAGTGCAACACAAGATGTTCTCTATGGCGAGGGAGGTTTCTGGAAACTCCGCTTCAATGCTAATTGGCAGGTAGCACACATCACTGCGACAGATCAGTATGAAGATACACTTCGCCTCTTTCTTGCGACAAAGAATGACAGTCCACCTCGGCCGGGCCCTGTATTATTCAACTACGTACAGGAACTAAAACTCACACAAGCAGAGCCATCAAAAATCACACTTGACATTTATAACGGTATCTCTGCTAGTTTTTATGTCATAGTAAGGACAAGTGGCGTAGGATTTACAGCTACTTCGCAAGAGATCTATATTGTGCCTGGTATAAATGTGGTATTTATTGACACATTGTTTTTACCCTCATCGCCTTATGAATGGGGGAATAGGATCTTAAAGATAGATTTAATAGTTCAAAACACTTATATGGACAGTGTTCTCGTTCCGGTCGATGTTCAAATTAACACAGCTAATATTATGATAGGTTATGTCTCTCCAACGATAGTAATCTTGGCATTAGCTTCTCAACTGATTGTATATAAGAAAGAAATAGACGAAAGCGGTAAAAAGTTACGGGCTACTCGTTGTGTACTAGGTTTCTTAATGGCGGTCTTTGGCATTACAAATGCCTTTGGATTTGCTATCGCAGATGTGATTGTTCACAGCAGTCTAACATTTGGCGGATACGTGACATTAGTAATATCCGTAGCCACAACACTGCTTGGCTATCTTTGGCTACATCGCGGACTCACAGATCACTGGGTTTAATTCCAGTCAAAATCTTTTATTTTTCTTTTCCATCACATAAAAATCGCTTGACTTCGAATAAGACTGTTCCACCGTCAGTATAAGGGGGTCCAGGATCTGAGCATTGAAAATATGCTACTTCCTCTTTGCCTTCTTTTGCTAATCCTACTGACGAAGGGGGAACGCCATCTCTTAAAGCTACGCTAAATGTAGATAAACAGCTAAGTGCATGAATACAGACTGCATCAGAATTTTCTAAATCAACGTTTGGTCCGCAGATAATCGTTTTCCAATTTTCTTTGTAAACAGGACATTTACCAGTTATTTTTTTGGCAGTAATAATCAAACCGTATACCAAAACCTCACTTCCTTTCTTTTGTTCTTTAAATTCTTTTATAGATTATGAAAATCCCTATCCTTTCGCTTTGGTAATATCGCGAGTTATTTAAGATGACAATGTTAAGATCTATTCGGCAAATAATGTACTTAGAAGTTGTTATTCATAGTCAAAAAGTAGAAAGAATGGCAATTGATGTCATCAATATGCGCGCGAAAAATCTCTAATGTGTCAACCTGATTAAAACGTCATATTAAAAGTTTAAAAGAGAAAGTAGCTATAAGTGAAAAACAATAAACTCAAAGTTGTGAGTAGATTAATATCACAACTTTGAGTAGATTAAGTATTCGGAGGATTAATTTTGGCTAGTAAAATAACTGAAGTAAGATTTCACGGCAGAGGGGGGCAAGGTGTAGTTACTGCCAGCCGTCTCTTAGCTAACGCCGCTATTCTGGAAGGAAAGTTCATACAAGCATTCCCAGAGTTCGGTCCTGAACGAGCAGGGGCACCGATCAAAGGATTTACACGAATCTCTGACGAAAAATTTACAATAAAATCAGCAATCTACACTCCTGATGTTGTTGCTGTAATCGACCCTACGCTACCAAGGCTAGTGCCAGTCACTGAAGGTCTAAAAGAGGGTGGAACTGTTGTCATTAACACTCCTCAAACTCCTGAAACTATAAAAAATGAACTTAATGTGCAAGGTACAGTAGCCGCTGTAAATGCAACGAACATTGCTCTAGACACTATTGGGCGTCCGATTGCAAATACAGCAATTTTAGGTGCACTAGTAAAAGTCACGGATCTTGTAAAACTTGATTCACTTGTTGAGGCACTATTAGAGATTTTCAAAGGTGGCGTCGGCCAGAAGAATGTTGACGCTATTAAGAGAAGCTATGAGGAGGTTAAAGTTGCATGACCATTCAAGACGAATATCGAAAGAAAGGTTGGAAAAATCTTCCCCCAGGAGGCATTGTAGACCGACCAGCGACTGCAAGGGATTACAAAACTGGAACGTGGAGAGCGTTTCGCCCAATTCGTAACAAAGATAAAAAAATCTGTCAGAACCCAGAAGCATGTTTGATTTGCTGGGCTCTGTGTCCTGACGCGGCAATAATACGAGTTGAACCTAACGAACTAGAATTCGATATGGACTATTGTAAGGGCTGCGGAGTTTGCGCACTCGAATGTCCTCTAAAGGCAATTGAAATGGAGCAGGAGGAATAATGTAAAATGGCAAAAGCTAAAACTCTAGGAATGATGGGTGACTTCGCAGTCGCTGAAGCTGCCAAACTGTGTAATCCAGATGTAATTGCAGCATATCCTATAACACCACAAACGATAATTGTTGAAAGACTCTCAGAGTTTGTGGCAGATGGAGAATTAGACTGTGAATATATTTGTGTTGAATCCGAACATTCAGCTATGTCTGCTTGTTTTGGAGCATCCGCCACGGGTGCACGAGTGTACACCGCTACGGCTTCGCAAGGACTAGCGCTCATGATCGAAATTGTTTACATTACCGCTTCGGCGCGCTTTCCTGTCGTGATGACCATAGCGAATAGGGCTCTTTCAGGTCCTATTAATATTCACTGCGATCATAGTGATGCAATGCTAGCTAGGGACAGCGGTTGGATTCAATTATTTGCAGAAGATTGCCAAGAGGCTTATGATTCTACAATTCAAGCTTTTAGAATAGCTGAAGATAAACAGGTTTCCCTACCAGTAATGAACTGCTTAGATGGGTTCGTTTTGAGCCATAGTATTGAACCTGTAACTACTCTTCCAATCGAGGACGAAGAAACACTGGATGGATTCTTACCAATACGTGATCCGCTATATAAGCTTGACGTGGATGCACCGATTGCTCAAGGACTGTTAGCACTTCCAGAATTTTATATGGAGATCAAACGTGGACAACAAGAAGCTCACTTGAAATCCATGGACGTTATTAAAGAAGTAATTCAGGACTTTGGTGATAGATGGGGACGGTACTAGCCAGTCGTCGAACCATACCAAATGGACGATGCTGAAGTAGCAGTTGTGACAATCGGATCAAGCACAGGAACCGGAAGAGCAGCTGTTGATGAACTAAGAGCAGAAGGAAAAAAGGTCGGTCTTGTGAAATTACGTTGTTTCAGACCGTTTCCCGTCAAAGAACTACAGGCGGCACTCAAGAATGCTGGTGTAGTCGGCGTATGCGACAGAGCAGTCTCTTTTGGATCTACGGGACCAGCTTATGCCGATGCGGCAGGAGCCATGGTTGGTAGAGGAGGTCCATTAGTAAAGAACTTTATTATCGGTCTAGGAGGCAAAGATATCACAATTGATACTTTCAGAACAATGTATGACAAACTGTATGCTGACTTGGCTAAAGGAGAGATAGAAGAGCCGGTTGAGTGGATCGGCATAAGAGGAGAATGAGGTGAAAAAAATGGCAGATTATCCTAATAGATTGGCAGATTTACCAAAAGAAGAACGAACAGTTTCCTCAGGACACCGACTTTGTACAGGCTGTGCAGCAGGCACAATCGCACGTCTTGTGGGAAAGGCAGTCACTGATAAACCATTGATATGGGTGAATGCGACATGCTGCATGGAAGTCGCAACAACAATATACCCATTCGCTGCTTGGCATGTTCCATGGATTCACAATGCCTTCGAGAACGCCGCAGCTACAGCTTCAGGCGTACGAGCAGGAATTGATATGTTAATGAAAAAAGGTCGAATGCCAGAACGTGATATTGAAGTGATTGCTATTGGTGGAGATGGCGGAACCTATGACATTGGCATTCAATCAATAAGTGGAGCAATTGAGCGTGGACATGACTTCGTTTATATCTGCTACGACAACGAAGCGTATATGAACACTGG
>JBHLOP010000195.1:0-4377 GCA_048940375.1 Promethearchaeota archaeon
TTTGTAAAAAATACCTTCTTAGGAAATTTGCCTGGCGTAACATTGCATAATTTCTCTGCCAGTAGCAGACTTTCTTCGTAATAAAAATCTGTGTTCGAATAGTGAATTAACTTTGTAGCCTGATCCTGAATAGCCTGAACAACTCTCGGATGTGAGTGTCCAACATTAGTAACGCAGATGCCCGCATTAAAATCGATATAGATATTTTCATCCACATCTCTTAGTAGACAACCTTCTGCGGTGTCTACAAATAATGGATAAAATCGTGCATATGAAGGCGAGATGTATTTATCATCAAGTTCCAGTAACTTTCTAGCCTTGGGACCAGGTGGTGTTATTCTGATATTTGGAATAGTTGTGGTTTCAATCAAATTGGTCACCTCAAATGAGTATTGCCAAAACACATTAAAAAAACATAGGATTTTATTTCGAACAAAAAGAAGTGTTTTAAGCACTAGTTTTTTCGAAATATGAAGCCTATTATAGAACTTATTATATATTTGTGAATTCACATTCATGCGATTCTTACATAAGAATTCTTAAATATCGTAATAGCACAGAAACGAACTAAATTTACAATTTGATTATACGTATTAAACGCAACATAGTAAATTCTTTAAAATTTGGCTTAGAAGATAGATCGAAGGTGTCATTTAAGATGGCGTATGAAGCAAAGATATTAGGAACAATAGAGCGAGAGAAAATCAAGATAATCCGATTTGTATGGATAGGCAATGATGGAGTTATTCGAGCAAAAGCCTCAACAGCGAAACATCTAAAATCAAATATCAAAAGGGGGATCGGCATTGCTAAAGGCATTCAATCTTTCAATGCTCTAGATCACTTGGTTCTCGATGGTTCCTTTGGTGCTCCAGCAAAAGAATTTCAAATTTATCCGGATCTACAGACATTTGCAGTATTACCATATGCAAAAAATTCTGCTCGTTTTATATGCGAATTATTAAATCCCGATTTTGAGCCATCCGCAACAGACGCTCGTGCATTTTTACGCCGAGTTATCTCTCAAGCAAAAGAAATGGGCTTTCTTCCAATGGCGGCTGGAGAATTAGAATATTATCTTACAACAAGGGATGAAAGTGGAAATATGATCCCTCAAAATTTCGAAAAATATGGAACAGTCACCCAATACGACTTAGCAAATGATGTAATACAAGATTGGCTGGACACATTTGAGAAAATGGGTCTCGACATAGAACGTGTTATCTCCGAATACGGAGGTGCACAATACGAAATAACCATAAGATATTCGGATGCACTAACTGCTGCAGACAATGTTTTAACCTTTAAAGATGCAGCTAAAGGAGTAGCCTTGAATCATGGATATTCAACAACGTTCTTGCCCATGCCATTTCCTGGAGGGGCAGGGTCAGGAATGCATTTTCATATCAGTTTATGGGATCTTAATGGGAAAAACAATCTCTTCTATTCAGAAAGTGATGAAAATTTCCTATCTGAGACTGCAAAATATTTCGTAGGAGGAATAATGGCTCATCTAAAAGGTTTATGTGCTATATGTGCACCAAATCCAAACAGTTATAAGCGTCTTTTACCCCATTCATGGGCTCCAGCACATTGTATCTGGGGAGTTGATAATCGAGCTGCAGCAATAAGAATTCCTACACGTGCAGAAGGAGATGGGGCTGAACCAACAAGAATAGAATTTCGAGTACCAGATGGCACAGCAAATCCATATTTCTCCTTAGGTGCAACTTTAGCTTGTGGCTTGGAAGGAATCAAAAAAATGATAGAACCTCCAGAACCAGTTCATATTGAACCTGGCGACCTGATGGATGATGATCTTGAACAGAAAGGTATTGAGTATCTCCCAAGAACTCTAGGCGAAGCGCTTGCAGAATTTAAAAAAGATTCATTTTTCAAAGAAATTATGGGTGATTTTGGCTTTAACGAATACTATAAAGTCAGAATGTCTGAGTGGAGAGAGTATTGCAGCGTAGTTACTGACTGGGAATTAAAAAACTATCGTGAGACGTTTTAATCAAAAGGAGGGAATAATCTGAGCAATGAACAATTGTTTGAAGGAATTAAAAATGCAATTGTTGACTTGAATAGAGAAGAGTGCCTTAGATTAGCACAAGAAGCTCTTGATGCAGAAATTGATCCTTTAGAAGTTATTGAGAATGGACTTAAGAAAGGAATTCAGATCGTTGGAACAATGTACGAAGATGGCGAATTGTTTATAGTAGACTTAATGATGGCCGCATCAGCTATGAAAGCTGCAGTTGAACTCCTTGAGCCTCATATTTCAACAGAAATGAAAGAAAAAGCTAGTGCTGGGAAGATTATTATTGGGACAGTAGAGGGTGATATTCATGATATCGGAAAGACAATTGTATCGACCTTATTAGCTGCCAATGGCTTCGAAGTAATTGATTTAGGCACAGAAGTATCTGCCTCAAAATTTATAGAAAAGGTCAAAGAACTAAAACCAGATATTGTTGGAATGTCTTCTCTGCTGACGACTACGATGCCAAAAATGCAGGAAGTTATTGAAGCACTTGAAAAAGAAGACTTGCGTGACTCAGTAAAGGTTATGATAGGAGGGGCGCCAGTTACACAGGAGTTTGCGGAAAAGATTGGTGCAGATGGTTATGCTAAGGATGCAGAAGAAGCGGTTAAATGGGCTAAAGAACTCGCCTCTTGAATAGTAATTAATTGAAGGTATTTCTCTATTTTTATTTTCTTTTTTTGTTTTTTCGAGAATTCTTGCGATTTTTAACCAGTATTTTCACATTTTTTATTCTCTGAATTATTTAGAGGAAAGATTTTTTAGGGATTCTGCTCTTACAAATGTTTAAAAAATTAAGTAAAACAGAGAATCTTCAAGTTAGGAGGTCAACTTTTGACCGAATTCACTATGCGTACTGGTACGGGAAAACCGTTACATATGACAAAAGAACAAATTCGGTCAGACCTAGAAGACGGTACAAACTGGGCTGCAACAAAAGCAAAGATACCAGAACTGTCAGCTGACGAAATAGATCATATACTCGATATACTCATACGACCAGGAAGACAAATTGGCGTTGAACAAGGAAAAGGAATTGTTTTGACTACAGATGGCGGCACCACTAGATATACAGGAATTTGCAGATACTCAGCTATGCCTGTATCAAGAGAACAGGCGGTAATAATCGGAGAACGCTTTATTGGTTTTGACACATTTGAAATAGGACATGCTGACTACAGTTTTAGACCTGTTAAGATAATTGCTATGGATGAAGCAACAGTAATTGAGAATACAGAACTTAATAGCGTGATTCCAGTATTCTATGGAGCAATGCCTAACCTAGGTATTTATTTCCAATCGCAAGGTGGGAAATGGCCATCTCCTACAGATTTGATGAACGAAGGTAAGATCGAAGAAGCAAGAACGGTTCAAGAATCAGCAGCCGAAGACATGACAAATGACATAGTCTATGTCGCAAAAATCTTTGCGGAAGCTGGTCTTGACGGTCTTGATATAGATACTACTGCTGCTGCTGGTGATGCAGATTTTTATGGAACTTTAAAAGCCATTGAAATAATAAAAAGGGAAACTAATTTAGCATTAGAAGTTGGTATGGCTGGCGAGAAAGTATTTGGATTACATGCAAATCTTAGATATGATGGTGAACGATTAGCAGGCATGTGGCCGCATCAGCAAGGTATGATGGTTGAAAAAGCAGGTGGCGATTTATTTGGTGCTGTCGTTAATACCGATACAGGTAAATCATGTCCATGGAATCTAGCCCGTTCGATAACTTTTATTAAGGAGGTTATGAAGACCGTCAACATTCCAGTACATCCTAACATGGGTATGGGTGTTGGTGGAATTCCTATGTGCGAAGTTATTCCAATGGATGTCGTCACTCGATCTGGTGTTGCAATGGTAGAACTTACTAATTGTGATGGTGTATAGGTAGGAACAGGAGACCCCGTAGGTATGGATTTGGCTTATCGGATGAGCATCGGAATGGGAGGCATCGGCACAGCAGGTGATATAGTTGCACGCCTTCAAATGACGAAAAGAATGAAACTTGACGACGCCAAAGACTATGTCGCTAAAAAATTAGGTGTTGATCTATTTACGCTTCACGATTCTCTTCAAATGAGAGATATTCGCGACGAACTTGAGCTTGGTTCTGTTACCGCACTTCCAGGAAAGGCCAAAGGCATTGAGAGCAAAGCTAGAATCGCAGAATTTTTTGATATTAAAATTAATTCTGTGGAGCGGCTTAAGAAAAAACTTTCTTTAAACATTTAGCATGGTGCTGGCAACGAAATCAACTGAAAGATCGGCAAGGCTTGATTGGGTTGATTTCAGATGGGCTTACCCCCGCAAGGGGTCAGCACATT
>JBHLOP010000196.1:0-4377 GCA_048940375.1 Promethearchaeota archaeon
ATATTGGTCTGCCACCACTTGAATCTAAAGATATTACTCAATTTGCTCAGGAAGGCGATGAACTAGAAGTCAATTTAGATGAGTTTACAGTAACAAATCTCACGAAAAATAAGTCAATACAACTCAAACCACTGCCTACGTTTTTAATAGAAATGCTACAGGAAGGAGGGCTTGTATCTTATCTAAAAGTGAAGGATGGTTATTCAACTATTTAGAGAATTATGGAATCTGAACTAGAATATGCTCTGTTTATTTTAAAATTCATAAGATTTGATTGCAATGCATGAAGAAGCAATTAAGAATTTAATATTGGATAAGATTTCATCTTATAAAGCAGAAATTCTTGATTTCACTACAAGACTCATTAGTGTGCCAACTGAGAATCCGCTAGGTACGTCATATAAGGCATGTGTTGACATCATAGCAAAGAAATTACATGAGATTGGATTGGATTACACCATAATTGACGTCCCTGATATCATAGACAGAAACCCATTTCCTCGTTATTGCCTCTTAAGTTTTTATGGAACGGGTAAAAGGATTTTGTATTTCCATGGTCACTATGATGTTGTCCCAGCTCAGAACGATATTCAGTTCCGTCCGTATGTTGAAGATGGCAAACTCTACGGCCGTGGTTCATCGGATATGAAGAGTGGCGTAGTAGCAATGATCTATGCCATTAAAGCATTGAAGGAATGTAATATCAAACTCAACGGCAGGATTGGATTAGTACTTGTCCCAGATGAAGAGACTGGTGGCACACGAGGATCGAAATATCTCGTCGAAACTGGCTTGCTCGGAAAAGACGGCATCGGAATGCTTATGCCAGAACCGACAAGTGGTATGATCTGGAACGCAAACCGCGGTGCTATTTCACTCCGGATAACTGTGAAGGGTAAAGCTGCCCATGTTGGTCTACATTATCAAGGCATTAATTCATTTGAGCAAATGCTCATGGTAGTGAGTACCTTACTTGAACTAAAGGCTGATATTGAGTCCAGAAAGACTGATTTCAAGATTGAGCCAGAAGCAGCTAAGCGCTCCATTCTTTTAATTGGAGGAAAAATTGAAAGCGGTACAGGCGCAAATTTCAATATCGTACCTGCTGAGTGCTCGTTCACAGTAGATAGAAGAATTAATCCTGAGGAAGATCTTGAAACAGAAAAGCAGAGATTATTTAACTTATTTGACAGGCTTAGAAGTGATGGGATTGATCTTGATATTGAAATTCTCCAAGAAGGGAGATCGTCAGGCTTTCCAGAAGATCATCCTGTAGCAAAGACGCTGGTTAAAAGCGTAAAAGCGATTACCCGCAAAAATCCATCGTTTGAAATGTGTCCTGGACTTCTAGAACTTCGTTTTTATGCCCAACAAGGCATTCCTTCCTTTTGCTTTGGACCCGGGCTTTTATCTGTCTCACATAGCCCTAATGAATTTGTTAGCATTGATGAAATTTACAAATGTGCAGCAGTTTATGCTCTCACAGCTGCGCAATTACTAACTTCTCAATTCAAGGCTAGCAAAATAGTCTAATAATCCTCTAGACTTGTTGGAACTGGCTTGACCATAGAACTTGAACACAGTTCATGACTTGTATGTCCCTCTTTTGGAGCAGGTACATGACAATTTGTACGAAGAGTAGTGCCTAAGGAAGCTATACCCTCTCCAACTGCCTTGAATTTTTCAGATAGTTCTGTAAGCATAGACGGGCCTGTAAAACCGGTAACATCCTTTAGGAAATTGTTATATTTATGTGGTTTCCATTCGCCGAAAAGAGCAATATAATTCAGTTTTTCAAGATCTTTTATGGCTTCACCACAAATTGGACACACGAAATCGGGACTATTTAGGATGTCCTGTATAAGTTCATCATATTTTGAACTGCCGAAGTTTAACCCGCCCATTTGTTTTTTACTTTCGTGCATTAAACCTTGAATTTCAAGAGGGTAGTCCGATCGTGTGCCGCACTTAATGCAATAGAACCGTTTCTCTCTAAATAGTTTATCAACAACGGCTGGTAGTGGATTATAGAAAATGCCCAACTTATGGAAAAAGTAAACGCGAATTTGTTTATTTTTCCCCCAATGGACAGTGTCGATTCCTAAGGTGAGAAATTTAATATCAATAGGAAGTTTTGCATCCTTACAATTTAGCCAGAACTCTTTCCAATGAACGTCGGTTGCGATATATGGCACGACTGTTTGATCCTTCCTGAAGCCTCCCTCCAAACCTCCCTCCGGGCGGATAACAAAATCTACTCGTTCAAAGTCGGGAAGTTCATGTTCCCAATAGACCGGTTCATACCATGGATGTTCTCTTATCCTCTTATCAATCCAGAAGTACCAAGCACGTAATGTGATATATTCTTCTTGATTCCCGAAGTCATTTATTGGGGCAATAAATGAAAAGATCTCGGGTACGACCATTCTCATAGGGTCAAAGAAAATGTCATCAGTGATATGTCCAAATAATTTACCAATCTTTTGATCTTTACGATAAATTTCTACAGTACCTTTTTTGTGGTGAATTACCTTCAGATCTATTGGATTATATGGCACGTATTTTATCGTGTCGATCGGATACCATCTTGAATTGTAGATTGGTATTTTGTTTCCGCTAAAACTAATTTCAATTTTGTTTTCAGTGATGCGTTTATATACAGGTCTCACATAATCTAAATTTCCTTGAAGATCCTTTGGAAAATTAAACACAAAAGTCTGTTCACCAGAAGGGATTAACATTTTCTTTTCGTATTCTTCTTCAGCTAATAGGGTGAGCAAATACGATTTATTCTGAGTTCCATTAATGCCTGCATAATGACGCACGAAGAAATACGCAAAGGATTCAGGCGCTACATTCTTCATATAGAAACCATATGGAGATCCACCGCCCCAGAAAACTCTCAGTCCGTCTTTTTGAAGGTCTGCATTTGCATTTTCGTCATCAACGCCCAGTATATATGTGGAGAATTCCGCGTTATCGCTATGAAATCCGGTAATCTTGGGTCTTATGATCAAATTTTCGATGGAAGGATCGGTCACAGTTACCTTTACTTTGAAACATTGAATCCCTTCAGGTATGTATTCCAGTTCATTAACTGGAGGTCGATCGATAAGTTTTTCTAACCTCATTTCAACGCGATTGCGCCTTTTTTCAAAGAAATCTTCTCCGTACTCCACTTTTGCTAAGAAATCGTTTTTGGTCGTAAGCAAGACCTTTTCCTTATCATATAATTGGGGCACAAATCTTTCGAACCATTTGCGATTATTTTTCACAAAACGTTTTTGTCTTTCGCTGAGAGTATTCATAAGCTGATCTACGTGCGTGTTAATGTTGTGGATGGTTCTAGTTAAGTCTAAAGTTTTCTCAAAATTTCGCTTTTTCAGTTCATCATCGATATCGTCAATTCGTTTTTTAACGTATTTTTTTGTATACCACACGTATTTCTTTATGGCAGCGTCCATTAATTTGATTGCATCACGATTTTTTGGATCACGTTTAAGTATTTCTTTTAAATTATCTAAAGCAGCAGTATAGTACCCTCTTTTTATACGCTCTTTTATTAAATCTATGGTCTCCATTATTCGCAGCCTCCGGCATCCATCAGCATTAATATTTTTTTATTCAGTTATAAGATGAATTATTCACAAAATATATTGTTTTGTTGTTTTGTATGTGTTTCTATGATTAAAAATGACTCCATTCTAAAAAAATATTTGGACACATCATCTGTTCGTCTTACATCAACTAAATTTCATTGGTATTGAATCTAAGATTTTGCATAACAAGTATTCACAAAAAAAAGAAAAAAAATGATCTCAATTGCATTTTAAAACCATATATCAAATATAGAGACCATAGTCTACGTTCATCGTTTGATTTTATGTGGTGCTTTTCCGCTTGAGTTGATCGCCCCGCTCTAGGGTGCTAGCACACTACCGATTAAGTACAACGTAGATGATGCTAGCTATCTGTCCGATTACGGCTATTACCATCCCAACAAACATTAGTACAATGCCTACGACTCCTCCAGCTAAACCGCCGATACCAATCGCAGCACCTAAACCGCCAACAATTGCAATCACAAAACCGATCACGAGCCAAATCAAACCATAGAGAAATGCTTTAATTCCTAAGACGAAAGCTTCGCCCCATGTTACCATAGATACCTCTCCGTTTTTTTAAATGAAATATTGGCAATCACCTTAATATATCATTTTGTTTTGAAAACAAATTTGATTCGATTTAAGAAAGCTTTTCATCGCAATAGCAATTTGACAAGAATATCTGACTGTTGAAGTATGTATATAATATCAGGAAAAGTTAGTTCAGAAAGAAACATATGGTCGACATTGGTTTTTCTTAATTGCGTTTACA
>JBHLOP010000197.1:0-1451 GCA_048940375.1 Promethearchaeota archaeon
GCACTATTGTACAAGTTTTACTGCTTTTAAAGGATATCATTTCTGCTATAGAAAAAGATCAAACTCTTATTCAGAAATTTAGAAATTTTTTGTAAACTTTAGAATCGCAAGTAAGTTTTACAATTCGGAAAGTTCGTAATAGCACATATCCTGTATTGAAAATTACTTAAGATTGATCTTTTGAAATATCACAATATTTGTTTTTTTCCAAAATATTTAAATATCTGGAACAATCATAATGAGTTCAAGCAGGTGTTTAAAGAGGGGGAGGGAGCTATTTTCACATTTCTGATATTATTTATATTTTAGCTCCCGATGATTTATCCGATTACAAAGCACAATTTATCTGCGCAAATGTTTTTTTTGTCCATTAGGATTTATCTTTGATCTTTTCTGAAAACTATTAAGTATATATAATAGTATATGACAGTATTTACTACTTAACAAAATTAGAAAGTCAATCTCTTGAGGGACATGCCCTTTGGAGTCTCTAAAAAACGATATCAAGAATGAAGAAAATCAGAAGGTCGATATTGATAATGAATGGCTTCTTAGTCTTAAGAACGTATTGATCTCCTTTTTCGGATGCGAATCAATCGCACCTATAATGTTTGAACATGGGCGAAATATTGGACACCTTTTTTTCCATAAAATGAGGAAAATTGAACAAAATCAGAAAAATCCCTCACAAATGTATTTAAATGAACTTTGTGAATGGCTTAGAAGGAATGGTTATGGTACATTAAAGATAAGCAGTTATAAATCTTTAAAAAACTGCGAATGTCAGATTACAAATTATTTAAATGAATTAGACATTGCATACTATTGTGGTCTTTTAACAGGTCTTCTTGAATATTCATGGAACAAAGAGATCGAGATAAAATGCTACAAAGAGGATCGAAAAGAGGGGGCATGCAAAATCTTTTTACAAGAAGCTTATTAGTTGACTTAATTATGTTCAATATTCAGTTTTCCAACTAAACTGCATTCATTTTTGAGAAAACAATCGAGCGTTATGTATTTGTTCAACATAGTATTTCTTAGTTTGTTTTTACGATTTTATTGTACAATTCCAAAAAAGAGACTCTCTATTGAAATATTAGATCTTATAACTAAAACATTAGAACTAGTATAACAAATGAAAGCAATTAGGTGACTTTGGTGAGGATTGCTCTTCTTCATGCATTTCTCAATCAAAAAGGAGGAGCTGAAAATCTAATTTTGTGGTATGCAAAATATCTTTCAAATAATGGACATGAAATCACAATTGTTACTTCACGATTTGATCCTAGTTTGTGGAGTCCAGAAATTACGAATCTTAACATTGTTGAAATTCCTTGGCTAGGAGATGCTTATTTTCTCGCCCCTTTTGTCAGAAATAAATTACTCTCTCAATTATCCAATTTTGATATAATTAATTTTCATAATATCAATCTCGCGTTTTCTATTGC
>JBHLOP010000197.1:1551-4332 GCA_048940375.1 Promethearchaeota archaeon
CAAAATTTTCAGACAATGGAAACGCAAAAGAGTCTTTAAATTGTGAGAAGTTTATTCTTACAGTAGGATTTCTTCGACTGGTAAAAAATTTTGATACTGCTATAAAGGCAATGCGCTATGTTGTACAAGCTCACAGAAGAGCAAAGTTAGTCATAGTAGGAAGCGGTCCTGAAAGATATCGCCTTTTAAGACTCATAAAAAAACTTGATTTGGAAAATCATGTTGTCATTCAACGATTAACAGATCAAGAGCTGGTTAATTATTATGGTTCTTCTGATGTAGTACTGTACACGCCTTTTAACGAACCATTTGGATTGGTACCCTTAGAAGCCATGGCCTCAAAAAAGCCAGTGGTTGCTTCAAACTTATCTGGTCCCACTGAAACAGTTCAACATAATCTAACAGGATTTCTTGTTGATCCTAAAGATCCAAAAGCTGTAGCTGATGCAATTTGCCAGCTTTTAGATGACAAAGAACTCTCAAAACAAATGGGTGAAGCTGGAAAAAAACGTGTTGAAGAACATTTCACACTTAAACGCTCGGCATCACGTTTTGAAAACTTTTTAATTAATTTATAGGCATCTTGCAAGAAAACCCCTCAACTTGTTGGAGGGATGAATTGTGTTTTTTTACCATTTTTTACTATTTTCCTGTTAATATTCTATATATACTTCATTTTAATGACTAGCAAGAACTTTCTGATACAGTTGTTCTACCTGTGAGACAACATTATCCCATTCATATTTCTTTGAGAGTTGTAATCCAGTTTCACCCATCTGCTTCTGAAGTTCTGAATTACTTAAAAGTCTCTTTATGGCCTCTGCTAAACCTTCATGGTCACCTTGTTTCACAATGATACCGTTCTTTCCGTTTCTTACAATATAAGGTATCCCTCCAACATTTGTTGCAACAATAGGTTTTCCAGAAGCCATAGCTTCAAGTATACTTATTCCAAATGATTCATATTTTGATGGATTGACAAAAATATCACATTCACTTAACGATTCTTGAAGTAAAAGAGAATTAACAACACCAAGAAAATTTATATGCTTCTCTATCCCCAAACGTTTTCCTTCTTGCTGTAGATACTTTTTAAATCCCCAATCTTTCCCAATAAAGACAAAAGACGTTTGTGGGAATTCTCTAATTATACTTGGGATGGCATGAAGAAGATTGAAAAGCCCCTTTTCCTTTCGAATTGCACCAACAAATAGAATAACATTTTCCATTAGATTAAATCTCTTTTTGAACTCATTCTTTGCTGGGCTTTTTAAAAAGTCCTTTAAGTTTATTCCATTCGGAATAACTGCTATCTTCTTAGCGGGGATTTTGTAATATGATTGTAAAATGTTTTTTTCATGGGGGGTCAATGCGATTATTGCATCGGCAATCTCTAATGATCGCCGTGCAATTGCCTTGAAATAGGGCATTAACTGCATTTCTTCAATTGGGGAAATATTTTTCATAAAAGCAAGATAATCGGGATGAAATCCGTGGAGGGTAATAACTAGAGGTTTATTACGAATCTTACAGACCCATGCACTTAGATCAGTTGGGAAAAAACCATATCCATGTGCATGAATTAAATCACTATTATTTATTTCATTCATAAGGAAAAATGCCATTCTAGGTGCAAAAGATGTACTCCATCTTCCTGGAGCAAAAAAAGGAATCAAAAAGGGAAAAGGAATAAAACGTCTTACTCTTATTCCATTTATTGAATAGTCCCTGAAACCACTTGTTGCTCGAAGCTGCGCAGCTGTAGTACTTACTACGAGTAATTCATAACCTCTTTGAACAAGACGTGTTCCAATATTTAAACAATGGTTTTCCAGACCACCAATAGACGGATAAAAGTGAGATGTAGTGAAAATTACTTTCATAACAAAACCTAATGAGAGATCTAACTATTTAAAATGGGATGAATCGCGGTTTAGACCAAAAAAATAGTCCTTTAAACATGCTTAATTATTTTTTTCCTATTGCTATTCCCATTTCTCCCATTTTACAATTGTCTCTATTGGCAACCGCAATTTATCTTTATCTTTAATACTGTCATCAACTGGGTAACCTAGAGTTAATAATTCGACTACCCTAATACGATCTGGAATATCAAGAATTTCCTTTGCTTTATCCTCGTAGAATGCACCAATCCAGCATGTACCAAGATCTTCTTCTACTGCTGCAAGTGTTATATGGTCAATAGCAATTGCAACATCAATTGGATAACACAATTGACTGCAAGTCATTTCGTGATAATCTGTTTCTGCACAACAAGCAATAACCACTGGAGCTTCAGCAACAAATTTTTGACCTCTAGCAGCTTCTGAAAGTTTTCTTCTCTTTTCTTTATCTTTCACAACCACAAATCGCCATTCTTGCTTATTGGATGCAGAAGGGGCTAATCTTGCTGCCTCTAGAATTCTCGTTAGTTTTTCTTGTTCAACTTCTTTATCCTTGTATCTTCGGACACTTTTTCTTTTTCTTATTGCTTCATATACATCCAACTAAATCCCACCATGTCAACAAGGTTTACTCGAATGAAATATTAGAAGTCTACTTTTTCGCTGATTTCTGAGAGTTTAATTTCCTCTTTACCGGAGGCACTTACTTTCAATGCTAGATTATTTAAAATGCCTTGATCGATTTTTTCCTTAACCCACGTAATCCATGATTCTCTTTCTGAATTAATAATTTCTTCAAACTTGTCAGGTGTCGCATCTTCTATCCAAATACAATATGTGCATGTCTTTTTACCTTCTTTCATAACTCTCAAGAAAT
>JBHLOP010000198.1:0-4299 GCA_048940375.1 Promethearchaeota archaeon
TTGAAACTGCTGATTTTATTTCTGTGCACGTTCCTTTATTTGAAAAACGTGAACGAGTCTATTTGGGATTCGAGAAAAACTATCAGCGTACTGAAATGTTTTATGAACCAACAATAGGTTTAATCGACGAAGAGCAAATTTCAAAAATGAAGGATGGTGCCTTTCTAATTAACACATCCAGAGGACCGGTTGTTAACGAATCTGCGGTTATTAAAGCATTAGAGAGCGGAAAACTTGGTGGTGTTGCATTAGATGTTTTTGAAGAAGAACCTTTAGCAAGAAACCATCCACTAAGAAAAATGGCTGCTACTTCTCTACCTGCAGATCACCCTTTAAGAAAAACAGGACAAGAAAAATACAATATAATTCTCACATGTCACAGCGCTTATCTGCTTAAAGGTACCTTTAATACAGTACTAGAATTATCAGTAGAGGAAATTGTACGAGTCCTTATTGATGAACAACTGCCACAAAATCTTCTGAACCCAGAAATTTTACATATCTAGTATTTATGACCTTCAGGATGGAAAGAATATCAAAATAACTGTACAGACGCACATGGTAATTCAATTCTCAGTTTAAGTATCAATCAGATAATAATACTTCCTCACTCCAATTACACAAGAAATCTTCCGCAAAAATAATAAATAAATAGAAATAAATACACAAATAGGATAAGGAGGCTGCCAAATGGTAAAGAAGAAAATTAGAGGAAAAAAAGGTAAAGACATTCTTGGTAAGCTTAAGAAAAAGTAAATGAATACAAGAATGAATCTTTATTCCTTTTCAATATCTTCTTTTTTGCTTAAGAAGATACTTATTATTTTTCTATCCTGAGCTTAAATCAAATTCAAGGTTTTTAAGATAATTTTTTTCTTAATCTGACTTTTTCAGGGATGTAATACTGGTTAGTTCACAAATTACGAGTTAAAGAACCTCTAAATTACGCGTCTCTTTTGATAGAATTTCTAGAAAAGTCTCCATTTCCTTTTGTCTGATCATACCTATTTGACGAGCTTGAGGCGTATGTAATTTTTCTGGGAGTTCTTTGATAAATTGCTGAATTCTCTCTATTGCACTTCCCAAGTCTGGCGCCCAATCAGAGATACCAACTATCGACAACAGCCTTGTCACGCCAATAATGCCCATAAAATCTAAGACATCTGCATCATGAAAGACGATCGATTCGGAGTTAGAAGGAGGTGTTTCATAAAACATGTGACCACGGACAATGTCCTTTACCAGGGGTATTTTTTCAAGTGGGAAGCCCATTGGGGCAAGGATTTCTTCTACGAGTTGAATTGATCGCTCTGCGTGGTCTATTTCTGGCTGCCTGTAGGGCTCAAAAGCACCAATGTCATGAAGATAGGCTGCTGCAAATAGCGCATCTTGATCAACATCAAAATTCGCCGCTTTGGCTAATTGAAGTGATAATTCGTAAATTCTTTGAAAATGAGAAACACCCCAAGCCGGATGCTGGAGTTGTTCTATGAAGACAAGTAATTGTTGTTTCCACATGATTATCACCTCGCGAAGAAATATTTACTTTTATATAGATAGATAAAGTTAACTATTCCTCACAAAAGAAGCGTTTTTGAAATTTATTTTGGAATTATTGGATTTAAGAAGTTGTGAGATGAATGAAAAAAGAGGGATTTCAATGGATGTAAAACAAGCGATACATGAAAGAAGAGCATTTCGCTCATTAGAGCCCATAGAAATAAATGAACAATTAATTAACGAATTAGCAGAAAGTGCTCAATTAGCTCCTTCCTGTTTCAACAATCAACCATGGAGATTTGTTTTCGTCTATGACTCTTTAGTGTTAGAGAAGTTGTATTCATCATTGTCAAGTGGAAATAAATGGGCATTTAAAGCATCGTTAATAGTTGCTGTATTTAGTAATAAAGAGTATGACTGTCTTGTTAAAGGTAGAGAGTATTATCTTTTTGACACTGGTATGGCAACAGCATTCCTGATATTAAGAGCAACAGAAATGGGATTAGTTGCTCATCCGATTGCAGGATTCGACGAGGAAATTATTAAAAGTGTTCTCGAAATTCCAGAAGATGTAACTGTTATCACTTTAGTGATTATTGGAAAGCATTCAGAGATTATTAGCCCCGTACTTTCAGACAAGCACGCAAAAGATGAAAAAAAACGACCAACAAGATTCCCCTTTGAAGCGTTCGTGCATCTCAACCGTTTTAAAGAGTTATTATGAAAGCACTCTTTATTCGACCTTTTTTTAGAGATTAGCTCAAGAATGCACTGAACATAAGCCTTATCAAATTAAGAACAACGTTAATTACGTTGACAATTTGCGTGAGGATTTTGTGATGTCAAAAGATGCTGAACCATATAAAACAGAAAAAAAAGCAAATAGACTAATACACGAAAGGAGCCCTTATCTCCTTCAACACGCATATAATCCTGTTGATTGGTATCCATGGGGAGCTGAAGCATTTGAGAAGGCGAAAAAAGAGGATAAACCTATATTTTTATCCATTGGTTACTCTACATGTCACTGGTGCCACGTAATGGCGCGTGAATCCTTTGAAGACCCAGAAGTAGCCAAATTAATGAATGAGGCTTTTGTTTCTATTAAAGTTGATCGAGAGGAGCGACCAGATATAGATAATCTTTACATGACTGTCGCGCATGTTATGGGGAGTAGAGGTGGGTGGCCACTAACTATAATTATGACTCCTGATAAGAAGCCATTCTTTGTTGCAACTTATATCCCTAAGGAAGGACGTTTTGGAATGACAGGTATGATGCATCTTATTCCTTATATTCAAGAGCTTTGGGTAAAAAAACGAGACGAAATTGTAAACACCACTGATAAAGTCGTCTCTGCGCTAAAACAAGTTTCAAAAAGTCCTGTAGGTGAAGAATTAGAAGAAGTTATGTTAAAACAGGCTTATAAATCACTCAGCGATCGGTTTGATGAGGAATACGGCGGTTTTAGTGATGCTCCAAAGTTTCCAACTCCTCATAATCTACTCTTTCTGCTTCGATACTGGAAGCGTACTGGTGATGAGAAAGCTCTAATGATGGTTGAGAAAACACTTCAATTTATGCGACTCGGAGGCATGTATGATCATATTGGTTTTGGATTTCATCGCTACTCAACTGATTTTCTTTGGCTAGTACCTCACTTTGAAAAAATGCTGTATGATCAAGCAATGTTAGCATTGGCTTACATAGAAGCATATCAAGCAACTGGCAAAAAAGAATACGAAAAAACCACTCGAGAGATATTTTCCTATGTGTTACGAGATATGACCTCACCGCAAGGAGGTTTCTATTCAGCGGAAGACGCTGACAGCGAAGATAAAGAAGGGAAATTTTACTTGTGGACAGAAGAAGAGATTAAACAAATACTCGAACATGAAGACGCAGATTTAATCACTACGGTATTTAATATTCAACCACGTGGGAATTTCATAGATATGACGATTCAAAGAAAAACTGGGGAGAATATCTTTCATTTAAAAAAGCCACTTAAGGATATTGCCTCTGAACTAGACCTATCTGAACACGATTTGCAGAAACGAATAGAACATATTCGAGAGAAGTTATTTTCCAAGCGTGAAGAACGTATACATCCTCATAAAGATGATAAAATCCTAACTGACTGGAATGGTCTAATGATTGCTGCATTGGCCAAAGGGGCACAAGTTTTTGAAGACCCCAGCTATGCAGAGGGCGCAAGACGTGCCGTAGAGTTCATTCTTAAAAATATGCGCAATCCAGAGGGGCGCCTTCTGCATCGATATCGAGATGGAGAGGCAACCATATTAGCTCAAGTTGATGATTATGCTTTTCTGATATGGGGGTTAATAGAGCTCTATGAGGCGACCTTTGATGCGAAATATCTTCGAACTGCTCTAGATCTGAACGCTGATTTGGTAAAGCATTTCTGGGACGATAAAATAGGCGGGTTTTATCTCACACCGGATGACGGCGAGGAACTACTTGTTCGTCAGAAAGCGATTTATGATGGCGCAATCCCGTCTGGTAACTCCGCTGCAATGTTGAATTTGATCCGCTTGAGTCGAATCGCTGCAGACGAAGATTTCGATGAAAGAGCATCTAAAATAGGGAAAGCTTTTTCTAAAAACGTGAAAGACTCACCCGCAGCTCACTGCCAGTTAATGGTTGCATTAGATTTTGCTATTGGTCCTTCATACCAAGTGATTATTGCAGGGAATTCACAAGCAGAAGATACAAAAAGCATGATAAGCGCCATCCGAGCACAATTTCTGCCTAATTTACTCATTTTTCTTAATCCAA
>JBHLOP010000199.1:0-4297 GCA_048940375.1 Promethearchaeota archaeon
TGTGTCCTGACTGTAGTAGAGATAGAACTAAGACAGATGTTAGTACAAAAACAAAAACCTTTGAAACAGAAAGTTCGAAAGTGGAGAACAAGGAGACAATTTCAAGTAAAAAAACATTTGAAATCATCCGAACAGAATCTGGAATAAAGGTAAGAAAAAAAGAGATTGAACAAGATGAGCAAGAGTGATGATGATAAATTTCCTTGCGAAGAAGAAGCTTTAGAGTTGCTTACCAAATATGGTGTAGATGAAAACATCATTGAACATTCTAAAGCGGTTTACAAAAAGGCAATTGAAATCACTGAAAAAATTATTAAGACGGGATTAACGACTGTAAATATCGGCTTAATAAGGGCAAGTGCACTCCTCCACGATATTGGACGTTATAATGAAAATAGTATACGACATGGGGTTGTAGGAGGAGAACTACTTCGAAAGTTAGGATATTCTTCTCAATTAGCAAGAACAGTAGAAAGACATGTATTATGTGGAATCTCAGAAAGATTTGCCAAGAAATTCGAGTTTCCTAGAAGAAAATTCATTCCTGAAACAATAGAGGAACTCATAATATGTTATGCTGACAAATTAGTTGCTGGTAGAAGAGTAGTTAATTTAAAAAAAAGGTTTTCATATTGGATACGAAAATACGGTAAGAATCCGTTACTAGATGAAAGCATCAGAAGAACGAAAAGTGTAGAGAAAAAAGTACTTGAGTTAATGGGAAATTATCCTGAAAAAAATCCCAACAAATAAGAATATTTTTTAGTATTATCCAAAGGAGACAGCAAGTTTACTCTTGGTTTTTCTTTTTTTAATGTACTCGGTCTTTGTAATTATCACTGATCCCTCTCAATGGAGCCCCTGTCTTTTAGGATTGGGAGGAATTGAGTTTGTTTTTTCACTTGTACAAGGGTCTCTTCTCTTTTAAATATATGTTCCGGGATAGAGATATCTGGTCTCAAGGCACATTTCTCGTAGAAGTGGAAACGGTTAATGGCCTCAAGAGTGAGGAGCAGTAAACCGGTAGAGTCCGACTCTATATGAGGATTACTGGGCTGGGGTCTGGTAAACGCTCTCATTATGTATCGTACATTGAAGTTGAAACTCTAGTTGGTGTAGGTTGAGGACTGAGATCAAGTACAGCTACAAGCCTCACTGCTTTGGCGTGAGGTAGTTTACACTTCAAAATTATTGTTACTCCCTTTTTCTCGTAAAAGACGGAATGTTTCCTTTTACAGAGGAAGCATATTTATGTATGAGAATGAATCCTGGAGATCCAATGCCTCAAATGAGAGATAAAGTCGACAATCAAAATATGAGAAAATGTTAGTTAAGCCAAAGTCACTTCAAATTTACATACAGGATCGCCCAATGTTTTACACTGAACTTCTCTTACATAAGCTTTCGATGCGCCCTTATAATGGACCTTATTTATAATACGTTCAAGGCTGGCTTCGAGTTCTCCTGCAATAACATCACAAACAGGTATAAATGCTCCTTGGGGAAAACCCAGTGTGTAAGGGCTTTCTTGAAGTATTATAAATGCTTTTTTTTCTTCTAAAAACTGAAGTTCTACATCCACATCTGAAAGACCCACCAAAACTTCTTGGATAAAAGCTTTTAGAAGGTACATCATATTCTGAAACGTTTCGGGTAAATCTATCATTCTTTGATCGATATATTCTTGATATGCTTGTTGCCCTGCACGCCGACCTGTTGCATGTAATATTCCTTGCGTAATTTCATTTAATCCCATAATTCTCAGAACTGAACTCCAAACATAAATTATCCAATTGCGATAAACTTCATCAAAATATATTCTTTTCTTAATCCAGTTGACAACTGAGGATTGGATTTCCGAAAGTTTTGAAGACTGAGTTGGATCTTCTATCAGATCTTCAGTTATAGATTCTCCGTTCTCTATAGGTTGTTCGCGTATCTTGATTTCAAAGATACACGAGGGGTTATTCATGGCTTTGCATTTTCTCTCAACTACATGAGCAAAGTATTCTTTATGGCGCAAATCTTTATAATAATTAAGCATGCGCTCCAATAAAGCCTCAATAAAGCCACTTATGAAACTACATAAAGGTATCCTTGAATTTCGGACCTCATAAGTAAAAACACTTTCTCGTAAATCAAGTATAGCTGATGTTTCACTCGTTGGAGTTAATGATATCTTGCTCGAAAGAGGAGTAATTATTGTAGTTAAGAACCTTTGAATGAACTTCAGGACATCTTCAAAATTAGGCGGCGGGACAACTTCAGTTTCTTCAAACTTATTTTCTAAAAAATAATCATTGAATAGAGCATGCGCGGCATATCTCCCTGAACTATGTAATAGACCAATAGATCTTTCAGTATAGCCCAAAATTTCCACAAAAGACCCAAGAACCCATCTCAGCCAGTCACGATAAATAGTTTTTATGGAGACCCTTCCTTTAAATGCACTGTCATAACTCATTTTTCCGCCTCTAAATTGACCTTAATATTAATATATTGATTTATGAGAAGTGTCACAAGTGTTCGTCGGTTTATTTACTGTTATGTCTTGACTTTTATGAGAAAACTTCCTTGTTGAAAGTCATATCTTGCAGATCTTGATTATGAGAATATAAATCAAGGACTGAGATAAACTTTTTGTAATATTCTTTAATTCATTAAATAATATTTTTAAAATTAGAAAATAGGCAGAGAACCACAAAATAGCTGTACAACAAAATCTTCAAAATAACATATTTGAAAACAATAGATTTCTTCGGATTGGAACCTTGTATTTATAGCTTCAAAACACAATAAGCATTTAGATTTCAAGAAGTATATCCACATAACGGTTAATTTAAGACAAATATTTGAATTTAATTAGAGATTTCAACTAAAAAAAGATTTTAAATGTTCGTGATTAATTTTGAGAATAATACAAGTATGCTCATATTTCCCAAGTACAAAATGGATGCCGTATTATGGAGGAATTGAGTCTTATATCCAAAATTTATCGAAATTTCTTGTTAAGAATGGACATAACGTCACGGTTATTACATCAAAAATTCCTCGAAACTCCCCGAGATTAGAACACAAAGAAGGCATAAAAATTGTCCGTTTAACCACACCTGCCATCGTTAGCGGTTTTCCATTGATACCACATCTCTTTTTCAAATTAGGTGCTACATCCAAAAATGCGGATATAATTCACGCACACATCAATTCGCCAAGTATTATAGAAATTGCCGCATTTGTAAGTAAAATTTCAAATAGACCTCTTGTGGTGACTTACCATGCTGATCCTATAATACAAGACTTAAACACCGAAGCCTCTAGATATGTTAAACCTATTTTAGGAACCTATCTTAACAAATCCATGGATTTAATCTTGAAAAGAGCTCACAAGATCATAGTTACAACCCCACTTTATATGGAGAAGTCAAATTTCTTACAAAATTATTTGCACAAGGTCGTTGTAATTCCTAATAGTATTGATATCGATTTTTTTAGAGAACAGAATCCACAAGTTATTCAGGATCTTAAGAGAGAATACAATCTAAAAAACAATAGAATAATACTTTTTGTTGGTAGACTTGTAAAATACAAAGGCATTGAGTATCTTTTAAAGGCAATGAAAACCATAATACCAGCTTTTAAAAATATTTGCCTACTAATTGTTGGAGATGGTCCTTTAAGGAACAAGCTTGAATATTTATCTAATAAAATGAACCTTAAGAGTAATATAGTCTTTACCGGTAATGTAAGTAACAGAATATTAAGGAATATCTATAGAATTGCAGATCTTTTTGTTCTTCCCTCCATTTCTAATTCCGAAGGGTTTGGAATTGTTTTAATAGAGGCTATGGCGCATGCAAAACCTGTGGTAGCTTCAAATGTAGGTGGCATTCCACATATAGTCAAAAATGGATTTAATGGACTACTGGTAGCGCCAAGAAATTACATAGAATTAGGAAATAAAATAATTGATTTACTCTCAGATGATATCTACTCTCAGAAATTGGGACAAAGAGGACAAGAATACATCACAAAAAATTATTCTTGGCAGCAAACAGTAAGGCAAATAATTGAGATCTATCGAAACATCAGCAAATCACAATAATTATTTCTATAACTGTCCGTTTTGATCTAAAAACCAGTCAAAGGTCTCTTTTATTCCAAGATCAAAAGTATACTTTGGCTGATAGCCCAAGAATTTCTTAGCCTTAGAAATGTCTGCTAAACTATCTCTTACATCTCCTGGTCGAGGTGCAATGAATTTTGGTTCTAAGTATTCTTTTTTGAATAATTCAAGAAG
>JBHLOP010000200.1:0-4284 GCA_048940375.1 Promethearchaeota archaeon
TTAATGTTTCCTTCAACTTCTAAATTGTTAATTAATGCAGAAGGACCCATAGGCTGTACTTCAGAACTTAATGTAAAAGTGGAACTAGGTTTTGTTTTTAAGGACAGATCAATGTCTACAGAACGTTCAGCAAGTCCTAAAAGCCGTGTATCATCTAAAATTCGTCCTCCTTCATCAGGTTTCTTGACATTCACACGATACTTCCCTCGCACAAGCTTGAATCGCATATCAACTATATCTTCTATTGATTTGCCAAACCAAAGTTCTGGCACATCTAAAAGACTGGTGTCACCCTGAATAGGAGGAACAAGTGGACCTGCATATACATAAGGATATCCTATTCTCCCAACAAAGACCCCAGGAGGTGAAGCCCCTTCTAAGACCTCTCGATCATAAAGTGGTTTTATTTTCAGATAGGAACGAATTCTAGCAAGAAGTGGACATCTTGTTTTGCCACAAAGCATTTTTCCGCCTTTGCAAATACTGCATCTACTTGAAGAAGTAGCTGTTACTCGAAAATCGGCTATATTAAGATCAGATGCTATTTCAGCAGTATTAACCACTTCGGATAACCAAGGAACCTTCTTTTGGAACCTTTTAACTATCTTTTGTGGGTTTTGTCGAGGCATAATTTAGCACACCAAATTAGGAATGCCCGTTGTCGAGTCTTTTGTGGTAGTATTTTTCCGTAGAATTATAAAATATTGACATTTAAAAACAGTGAGGTAGTAGCAGTTCTTTTTTTCTCTTCACTCTACCCATATTGAACCACAGTTCTCACAACTCAATTGTACTTTATCTAACGAAATTTTGCGGACTTTTATTGGGCCACCACACTTTGAACATTTAATGTCTGCAGGGGTTTCCATCTGGGGTTGAATTACGTCTGCAGGGGTTTCCATCTGGGGTTGAATTACATCTGCAGTAGGTACCATTTGGGATTGAATGTAAGTATAAATTCTTTCATCGCCTAGGTCTTTGATGTTTTTATTTGCGTATTTTGCGATATCTTTCCATTTCTTAGTAGTGCGCACCTTGCTATGTATTCTTAGAAAAACTAAATTTATGATTGTAAGATTTTCTTCTTCAGAAAGTTTCATCAAATATTGTATTGGAACTCCTGCAACTATATTATTTCTATCTTGTAAGGAAAAGATAGTATTCTCATCCTCCGTCCAAGGGATAATACTTACTCCAGGTCGAAGTTTTGCTAGAGTGTGTACATATAGCTCAGTATCTTTACGAGATTCGGTACATACAATCAATGGTTTTCCAGTGGCAATCACTTCTAAGATTATATCGAATTTATGTTTCATTTGCATGATGACGCGTGTTAGATTTGTTGTATTGTTGATAATTTGCTTACGGGAAGTCATCATCATCACTGGAAGCAGAAAGTACCTTGATACGAATATATTTTTTAGTTTTATACTTGATATGGGGTTATTTAAATTTGGCTATATTTTAGATATTTTGATAAATAAAAATGGACCTCAAACAGTACCAATGCATTTCTTATGCCAAAATATCTTTTTGCTTCTCAAGTATTTGACAAGCTTATTTAGGCGCAAAAAATTTTGCTTTTGTCCTTGAAAAACTATCGGTTGCTTACAGAAAAACAGTTATATTTTCTTATAACTTTCTTTAACATGTTAAATTGAAGTTAAATCAATTTTTATGGGTTTTCTAATGTCGCTAATTCAAGAGATTATTGTAAAGTCAGCTTTGGTAAAGAGTCGGATCTATGACGTTGATTATGTGATCAATCCTTATATTGGGTGCACTCACGGTTGTAAGTACTGTTATGCTCGGTTTATGAAACGATATACGAAGCATATAGAGCCTTGGGGCGAATTTGTCGATATAAAAACCAATATTGCGAATCTTCTTTCTGAGGAACTCGCCCGTAAAAAAGGAAAAGGGCTTATATTGCTGAGTAGCGTGACAGATCCCTATCAGCCCGTTGAGGAAAAATATGAACTCACAAGAAAATGTCTACAACGTTTATTGAGATATGATCGAACAATTTCAATTTTAACAAAATCTGCATTAGTTATACGAGATATCGATCTCTTAAGTCAATTTAGTGAGTGCGAAGTAGGTTTCACGATTACCACTTATGATGATAAGATAAGAGAAGTTTTTGAACCGAAAGCATCACCAATAGAACAAAGAATTTCTGCATTACGGGAACTACACGATCAAGGCATTGCAACATATGTTTTTCTGGGTCCAATTATTCCTATTCTGACCGAACAATCATTAAATCAATTATTTGAAGTATTTAGCGAGGGGATTGTTGATCGTTTATTAATTGACAAATTGAACATTAAAGCAGGAAACTGGCCTCTTATTAGAGATGCTTTAAAAGAACATTTTCCAGAAAAATTAATTCAAGTAAACAATTTACTTTTTGATAAGCAAAAAAATGCCAATTATTTCTCAACTATTAAGAAAAAACTCCTTAGACTTCACTCAGAATATAAGATTCCCTACGAATTCTGTTTTTGAAATGCAACTACTTCATCTCTATGCACTATTTTTAAATAGAAATGAAAAAGCAGGCGTTTGAAGAAGTATCTCTGGTAGATCGATGAGATAAAACCAGAGGGATAAAACACTATAGACGACACCTTCGATGGAACCGTGAGCGGCCTATCTCGGGTTAGGTTTTAGTTTGCAATACTGGCGTACGTTTGGAAGTAATGTAATAAGCAGAAGCAAAACACCCCAACTATAGTAAAGGATGTGGAGAAACCCCGGCTGCATTAGCAGTATCTGGACAGTGATCCAAATGATCAAAATCACTCCCGACGCAAGCGAACCAGCCCAGCTCCAATGAATTCGCTTAAAAGGATTGAGGATGTCCAGCCAACGCCAAGTAGGCCGACTCCACAAACTATAGGCGACGGTAATAGGATAGATTCCTAAAAAGGTAAACAGTAGCACACCAGGTATTAGAAAATCAGAAAATGGAGTATTTTTCAAAATACTGAGCGGTATCTGTATCAGATGTCCATCCGGCGCCAGTATAAGTGCTCCTCCACCCCCTAATGCACCCAATCCTAAAAGAACTTGCAGTAAGATCAATATCCATACAGTGAAATGGCGAGAGTTGCCATGGTTTTGCAAGTTTGAGTCTCCTTTCTCCTTGTTTTTCCATTTTTTACCGATTGCGCTAATCGATGTAACATCACTAACTGCCAGGTGCCTAACATGGCGTCTTTTAAATTATATTCAAAAAAAAATATATAAACATGATTCCATTCTCGTATTCCCTACTCTTTACAGGTAGCATTCTTTGGTAGTTTAAGATGATAGTTGGAATTGGATCGCTAGCACTGGATACGACCACAACACCATTCGATACAGTTCAAGAGGTGTTAGGTGGAGCTATAGTGAATTTTTCTCTCGCTTCTAGTCTTTTTGAGGAGACAGGGATTGTTGGAGTTATTGGGACAGATTTCCCAAAGAGTTATTATGATATTTTAAACGAGCGTTTAGATCTTCGCGGTTTGAAAATAGAGGAAGGTAAGACGTTTCGGTTTGAATCGACCTATGATTACAGTCTTTGCAAACGTTATAATACAAAAACACACCTTGGAGTTATGGAAGATTTCACCCCCTCACTACCAGAAGCATATAAGGACGCTGAGTTTGTCTATTTAGGAACAAATGAACCCACTCAGAATTTAGAATTGTTGAAGAAAATAAGATCGCCGAGACTTACAGCCTGTGATACCATTGAGTTATGGATTGAAACCATGAAGGATGAAACCCTCGAAGTGATGTCTAAAGTTGATGTTGTTATTTTGAATGATGATGAAACAAGGTTGTTGTGTGGCACTCCTAATCTGTTAAAGGGCGGTAAAACCCTCTTGGAATGGGGAACAAACACAAAACATGTTATTATTAAAAAAGGAGAACATGGGGCATTACTGGTATCAAAAGATGGAATATTTCCCTCATCAGGTTATCCCTTAGAGGAGATTGTAGACCCAACAGGAGCCGGCGACGCTTTTGCTGGAGGCTTTTTAGGACATATTGCGCGGAGTACTAAGAACGAAAAAAGTATTTCTATTAATAAGATAAAAGAGGCGATGGCGTACGGACATGTAATTGGCAGTTTTGTAGTGGAAGAATTCAGTGTAAAGAAATTACTAGATCTTACTCTGGAGGAAATAGAGCTGCGATATAGCGTGTATAAAGAAATGTGTATGTTTTAAGCAGTAACAGTTTTAGTATAAGCAGAATATTCGACTAAGAAAAATAAAAATTAAATAA
>JBHLOP010000014.1:0-16240 GCA_048940375.1 Promethearchaeota archaeon
GGCACAGCAGTTGAGGTTACACCTATCCGAGAAATCGATAATAGAGTTATTGGATCTGGAAAGAGGGGTCCTATTACCGAAAAAATACAAAAAACATTCTTTGATATTGTCAAAGGTAACATCGATAAGTATTATGGTTGGTTAGCTTTTGTCTAATTCAAGGTCTTAACTTATTTTCTACCATGTAGATTTTTTTCCAATATCTCTCGTGGTTTTTTTCATTCAGCCTTCCAAAGGCTCTGATTGATAAACTTAGTTAATAAATCTGCATCCACCATTAGCTTTATTTTGACAAAGGATAATACTACTTGACAAATTTCAAAAAAATGGATGTTGAATGAAATGGATGTTGAAAAAGCATTAAGACTCTTACGAGAAGTTCAACAATTAGAGAAAGAGGCAGTAGAGCGTTATACAGATCATATTGCAAAAATTGAAAACCCCGAGATCAATTCTATGTTAGAGGGCTTTAAAAGAAGCGAAGAGCGACATTATACAGAATTAACAGAAAAAATTAACGAACTTAAGGAAAAATACGATATAGAAGATTAAGGAGGCTAAAGAATAAATGTTTAAAAACATTAAAGCGTTACTTAAGGACGATTTAGAATTTGAGAGACGTGCTGTGCAAATTTATAAAGATTATGGATTAGAGATTGAAGACGAAGTTACGAGAAAAATGCTATTATCATTCAGGAAAGACGAAACAGGTCATATGAGAGCTATCGAGAACAAACTTGAAAAAATCCGAACTGAAAAACTTAATGTCGCATTTTATTGCCCCCGTTGTGGTTGGACATTAATTTATGGCTGTAATCCAAAGGTTGGTCAGGTCATCAAGTGTCCCGCTTGTCACGTGGAGATTAAGTTAGTCATCAATGAGGATGGAGAATACGCAGTAGAAGAGGCATAGCGAAACCCCTTCGAAGATTCGCTCTTATTTGGGCTTTAAATACCCCCATTTATCTAAAGCGGCTTTCAATTCGATATTTTTTGCCGCCATCTCCTCTAAAGACATATTCTCTAGATAGGCATCAATGGCCTGTCGAACAGCTTTTGCACCAGCTTGTGCTCCCATTGGATGCCCTAATACACCGCCACCTACTTGAATAACCAAATCGGATCCGAATCTTTTCAAAATATCTGGCAGAAGACCCGGGTGTAACCCCCCGGAGGATACAGGGAATGCTTGTTTTATATGATACCAGTCCTTTCTGAGAAATTCATTTATTTGTGTAACTTCTTCTTCAGATCCCTCTAATTTTCCAATGATAGTGCCCGTATGGATTTGATCAACACCGATTAATCGCGCAGTTTTTGCCAAAGCAAACATGCTTATTCCGTGCTTAGGATTTCTTGTAAATGTAGCATGCATAGCTCTATGGGCGTGTATTGCCAGTTTTAAATCTTGACAAACTTCTCGCAAGGTCTGTAATGCAGCCCAGCCTGTCGTTACTATGTCAATCATTACATACTCCCAGTTCAAATCAGCAACAAACTGCGCTCTTTTTTTCATTTCTTCTGTTTCTGCAGTGATATTGATTAGATAACTTCTGCGCTCCCCAATCTCTGCTTCCACTTTCTCTCTCATTTTATGAGCATATTCGACTCGTTTCTCAAACTTATTGAATTTAAGGCTTGAAAGGTTCTCGTCATCTTTTAAAAGGTCGATACCGCCAGTCCAAATTTCATATGCAACTTGAGCTTGTTCTTCAGCTGAGAAGCCAATCTTTGGCTTGGGGACTGTGGCCAAAATTGGTCTCTTATCGATTTTTAGTAGTTCTCGAATTCCTTCGATGCCGTACTGTGGACCTCTAAAAGGTTTTATATAGTCTTGAGGGGGCTCATAATCTATTAATCTGAGATTTTTTACGGCTTTCATCCCAAAAATATTACCCGCAATTCCGGATAGCAACTGAGGCACATTATAAGGCTCCCATAAGTCAATAGGATAGGCAACCTTTATTATATTTCCATCCCGCTCATACACCTTAGCCATCAAGGTTTTTATTCTTACTGGAAGTTCTGCGAGCGTAGTCCATGTTCCAACACTGCTTTCGGAAGCAACACGTCCGGCGACTTCCTCAAAAGACATCCCTTCAGCAGGTTCCACATAGAAAGTGACAATTAAATCAGTTTTAGACGGTTTATAATCATAATCTACGAATTCAAGGTACCACTCAATTTTTTTAGGCATTTTATTCACCTTCAAAAGTATGAATTATTTCATCTTTAATTTAAGTAATAATATATTGTTTATGAAGAATACACCTTGAGGGAGTACTATGGAAGATTTGATACAAGTCGCTAAAAAAATCAAAGATTTAGAGATTCAAGGCGCAAGAAATGTAGCAAAAGCCGCTATCCGTTCAATTAAGGACGTTATTCTTAACTCTTCCGCTTCAGAGCCTGATTTACTATTTAAAGAACTTTTGGAAGCAAAAAATATTCTGTTCGACACAAGACCTACTGAACCTGCGATGAGAAACGGTATTCGATATGTATTATACGAAACTAAAGAGGCAAAAGGTGATATTGACACTACAAAAGAGATTGTAGTAAAAGCATGTGATAAAATCCTTAATTATTTTGAAGATGCTATCTTAAAAATCCATGAGATAGGGGCTCGTAAAATTTTAAGTGAAACGCAAATAATGACCCATTGCCATTCATCAACAGTAACTGGCATATTAAAGAAAGCACATGAACAAGGAAAAGATATACACGTAATTTGTACTGAGACACGACCCCGTCTTCAAGGACATCGTACGGCACGAGAACTTGTTGAGGCAGGGATAAAGGTAACATTTGTAGTTGATTCGGCAATGAGATACATGATGAAACATCTTGAGGTAGATTTAGCACTAATCGGTGCTGACGCAATTACTTCAGAAGGGACAATTATAAACAAGATTGGGACACGATTATTTGCGTTAGCTGCGGATGAAAGAGACGTGCCAATGTATTGCGCTGCAGACACCTTCAAATTTAGCCCAGAAACATCCTTAGGTTTCCTAGAAAAGATTGAGAAACGGAATCCTGATGAAATTTGGAAAGATGCACCTGCTGGTCTACATATAGAAAATCCAGCGTTCGAGACGGTGCCTCGAAGATATATTGATGGACTCATAACTGAAGTAGGTGTGTTTCCCCCCTCTTCTATAGCTCATCAACTACTTCAACTTCATCCTTGGATGTTCAATTTTAAAGATTGAAAAAAGAAAGTCTGTCACTAGCGCACCGTTACAACCGCTATCGGCTCAACTTTGTCAAACGCAACCTGACGACGCACAATGCCATAGGTATCGATATGAACGATCACCACATGGTCATCGTGATCGATAGTCTTGACTACTAATCCCCCACCGTAGATTATAGCCTCCTCTACTTCTTCCTTGGAGAACGGTATCCGATCTTTCCTCCCACATTCATGACATAAATTAATTGCAGCTTTATACATCTTCCTCATCAACCCTCTCCCATAATATCTTTTAAATGCCGATATCATTCTGGTATTTTATCGGGATAATTTTTAGTTATCACGCTTCTAACTCAATCTCGCCAATTATCCAGGTAATCATTTTTTGCTAAAAATTACTATTTTACTCAAAATTTTCGAAGAAGATGCAACTATTAGGGGTTCAACTCCTCTTCTTTCTATAAAAAAGAAAAAATTAGATTGATTTTTTAAGAAAAAAGATGTGGAAGGGTTTATTCATAGTCTTCAAGTCGTCCTTCCAATTGCTTCAGAACTGAAGGCAATGTGGTGTATTCCATCTCCTCTAATGGAAGCCTTTCTGGTTCAAATGGGCCATGACGTCTCATATAATCAGTGACTTCCATGCATTTTTGTCTGGTGTAATCGAAGGCAACATCATCAAATAGATCCACTGGCCCAACAAGTTTACCATTTTTGATCTGAAAACCTAAACCAACTACCCTTGGAGGACCGTCGAAACGTGTACATCGGCTGTCCTTTAGAGCCACGGGTAGCATGGGGCCCCTATGCGATCCCCGCATCCATCCCGCTACGAGATGTCCAAGTGAAAAGGCTTCGACTACTTCTCCAACAGCAGGAAATCCGCTCTGAGATCTGACAACTGCACATGGGTCATCTTTTCCGACATATTTTCCTGCAATGAGCGCCAATTTTTCAGTGGAAACAGCAGCAGCAATGCCCAAATCGGGATTCTTGGAATATACATATTTTATAGGAAATCTGCTCACCGCACCGATCAATGCCAGCAAATCATACATTTCTTCAGGACAACTCATCGTAACAGCCTTATGCTCAATAACATCTACAACATAGAATTTGAACCCAGGATGTAGTTTAGGATCAATAACAAGTCCAGCAGTGCAGAATGGATCCGCAAACATGCGGAAAATAGGATAGTTAAATGCACCTGGTTCAGTTTTATCAGCTGCGAAAACAAGGATAGGTTCAGCAGGTCTTTCATCAATAGTCATTTCAGCGACTCCAGGCCCTTGACCTTTGATATTTCCAGAAAAGGCATCTGCCAGAAGATCTTGTCCAGCACCATAAAGCCCCATTTCCTTAGCGTTGTCAGCAAGTTTTATAAATATATTCCACGCGAGTTCATGGATTTCCGGAGAATCTACGCCTTTATCGTGTGTCATTAAGAGTTCGGTATCATCTCCGGCATTAAATACGCGGAAATCTATTATCAAGCCTAGGTCTTGTGCCTTAGCTAGTTCTTGTTCAGCAATCTGCATATTTCCTTCGTAGGTCACAACGTGACCTGGAACGGATCCGATATCTGCTTTAATGTTTGAAATTGTAACTTTCAAATTTTAACCTCCTTTTCAGAAACCTAGAACTTGGTTTTTAGTTTCTATTATAAATTATTTTCTTTTTGTAAAATATAGTTCACTAGTATACTATTCATCCAATCGATTTTCTTCTAGTCAAGCCTAAATTTTCATTGAAATCATGTTTGAAAGTAGAGCTACTACTAACTCCTCTTATTTAATTCTAAAAACTATCAGGCGAAAATATTAATAGTTGGAGATAAAAAGGTGACAACTCAAGAATAATAGTTTGGAGGCATATTTAATGAGAAAGATAATTGTTGCAGGAAACTGGAAAATGAACAAAACCAATGCAGAGGCTGTAGAAATAATCTCAAAACTAAATGAACTAATTATTGATGTTAAAGGGGTGGAAGTTATAATTGGGCCGCCATTTACCGCATTATCAGACGTAAAAAAAGTTGCAGGGAAGGTTAAAGTAGCAGCACAAAACATGCACTGGGAAGAAAAAGGCGCTTTTACAGGTGAAATTTCACCAATTATGCTAAACGATCTTGGAGTAGACTATGTTATTCTAGGCCACAGCGAAAGAAGAGCATACTTTGGAGAAACTAACGAAATAATAAACAAGAAGATCAAATCCGCTTTAGTTCACGGATTAAATCCAATTCTTTGCGTAGGAGAAAAATTGGAAGATAGAGAAAATGGGAATACAGAAAATGTGGTCGAAGATCATGTAAAAGGAGGTTTAGAAGGAATTTCGAAAGCAGAGATGGCTAGTGTTGTTGTGGCGTACGAGCCGGTTTGGGCAATAGGTACGGGTAAAACTGCAACACCGGAACAAGCTGAGGAAGTCCACGCATTCATAAGAAAGCTATTAACAGCAATGTATGATGTAGAAATGGCCATAAATACATCAATCCTATACGGTGGTAGTGTGAAACCAGCTAACTCAAAAGCTCTATTCTCAAAAGATAATATTGACGGAGGGTTAGTTGGTGGGGCAAGCCTAAAAGCAGATGACTTCTCAGTTATTGTGAAAAACGCACAGTGAAAGTGTTATATGCAAAAACTTGTCAGATCAGTGCAAGATTGCTCGTCTTCATCTCATTTTTTCATTTTGTTTTGATTTTTTAGAAGGACTCTAGGCACCAGCGTGGAGATGAAGAACTCGCGTTGTCCTTAAATAAATACATGTAGATAGATATCGAATTTCAATCGTAAAACTGATGAATCAATAATTGGGCTGACCAAGCAATGGTTGCAACATTAGAATTACAGGAAAAACAAGTAGAAATCAATACCAAAGAAGAAGACCTCTATAGACATAAAATGTTCTTTCTCATTAGATTAGAAAAATGCAGTAAATGTCACTCCATAGAAGAAACGGGGATAAACGTCTCTCTTAACTGTGAAAAATGTATCCAAGAGGCATTAGAAAGTTCGGGGTTCAACACAACAATAAAACATCTCGATATAAGCCGATATAAGATAATTCGCAGAGAAACAACTAGTAAACATAGAAATGAAGGATTGCTGAATGACCGCAAAGAGAAAAGCAAGACTCATTCAGAAAAACTTAAGATGTATGAAGCGTGGATAATTGATCAAATAAGTTCTGGTAATCATAAAATTATAGATGCCGCACAAAATGGCTCTTTATTCTCTCAAAAAATTAAAACTGCTTATTTGGATGTAGCATTTAAAAATTTGGAAGAAAAAAGGATAATAACAAGAGATATGGTCACAGGAAACTATTGCTTAGCTAGTGAAAAGAACAAAACTGAAGAAAAAGAGACAAGTTGGAATTATTACGTTTCTTATGCTCGAACAATGGATGTAAATTCAACTGAATACACCCACAAAAAATTCAAAACGCTTGAGGATGCTTTAGCATTTGTAAAAACACAAAATTTGTTAAATTATTATATTCAAAGAAGAGAGACCTTAGAAGAAAACGTTATTTTAAAGGATTAATCTGTTTATTATCAACCTCCACAAGAAGCCCCCTCAGCTTGTTAGGAGGTAGTTGACTTTAAGATTTTGAAATGTTTTAACAAGTCTATTGTTTTACGTCTCATCAACTTATCGTGTTTGTCATACAATGCAAGTAATTCTACTTCTGAGAGAATGCGTCCCCTCTCGATTACTTCTTCAATCCATTCTTTCAACAAGCTAGGGTGGTGATGTGTATTAAAAACTTCAATAATTTGGTCTTTAATGCGAAGCCATCCTTTTGGAGTTACAAGTAATAACGGATCTAAAGGAAATTCTTTAGGGTCTTCAACAAAACTCGCAAGTTGAGGTAAGTTTTCAATTTTTGTTAATTGCCGAACTCTGTCAGCAGGTATACAAAAGGGATTGAACGCCCGAAATTCTTCGAATCTTCTTTCCCAGTCTACAGTATGCTCTAAAACTTTGCCACGTAGCAAAAAGATTGGTTGTGGTGGTATTTTAAACTTAAAAACAGCACGAGGAGGGCGTGTATCTTCGCTCGAATAAATTTCGCTTAAAATTTCTTCTAAATTGCTTGTATATCCAACAAAAGCATCATGAGAAGAGAGACGACCTTCAGGAGAGATGTAATCTTTAAAGCGAATTTCATATTTCTTAAAAACCACACCAATCTCGTGAAAAGAACTTGGCTTTTCTTCTAATCTTCCGAAACGAAATTCTTCAAGCGAAGCCATCGTATTATGACTCCTTTCCTAGCATATCTAATGATTAACAATAGCATAATGTGCAAAGCATACTATAAATTGCTGTTTATTATTTATTTGTGTATTTAAAAATAGAGTCGATACACTTTGCTATCGAAAAAAATAAATCAATTTATCTTCCATTCTCACTTCATTTCGGAGGACGGTAAATAGTGAATAAAGATAGGCTAGAAAATTACCCAAAGGCAATTATTTTTGATCTTGACGGTACGTTAATTGATAGCATTCCTGCTCATTTGTACGCTTATCAGGAATTGGCTATGAGTGAATTTGGAATACAGCTTAATGAAGAAAAGATTTTAGAGCATTTCGGAAAAACCACAAGAGATATCCTTACAGCGTTATTTCCTCATTCTGGAAAAAATATCGATATTTTAGTTGAAAAAAAGCAACGACTTTACAGACAATCGTTTAATCGCGTGAAATTACTTCCAGGAACAAAAAAAGTATTACGTACTGCAAAGGAAAGATCTATAAAATGTGCTCTTGGAACAAGTTCAAGTAGGGAAAACGTAGAGATTGTCATTAAGGAATTTGGACTTGAATTTGATGTTGTGATTACAGGTGAGGACATAGAATTCGGAAAACCGAATCCTGAAACCTTTTTAACAATAGCTCAAAGATTAGATCTCTCACCAGATGATTGTTTTGTAATTGGCGATGCTATTTATGATATGATGGCCGCTAAAAAGGCAGGAATGCTTGCTATAGGCGTCTTAACAGGAAACACGACCAGAAGACAAATGAAAATGGCAAATGCAGACGTTATTGTTGAAAATCTTTTAGAATTCATGCAATGGGCTCGACTAACCTAACCCAAATGCCTTTTTAACTAAAAATTAGCCTTGTGGCAGTTTTGGAATCATCATGTATAAAAGGACGAAATATGCTGCAATTACTGCAATGACTCCCATAAGAAGAAGTGTCCGTGCATAAGCTGGTTCATAAAAATACCTTGTGCTATAGAATATGATGACAAAACCTACGAAACCCACAAACATAAGCATGCCAGCAACGATGCCTTCAATGATAAATTGAGAATCCAGCCGTTCATCAATTAAAACAGGAATACCAAAGCGTGAACCTAGTGGAAGTGGTTCTTTGACGATATCAAAAAGAAGCCCCACATAGATCGCAAAAATGAATATCATCGTTATTTGAAGGAGTAAACCTGTTGGGATCTCGGATGGAAGCTGAAGTTTAGGTTTTCTGAGAATAATTTTTGGTTTTCTGAGTCCTGGAATCCATCTTAGCCTCATAGAATAGCACCTGATCCCACATAAAAGGTTTCTTGTTTTTAACACAAGTGTGTGTTTTATATGCTTCTTTGACTTGCACCATTCTTCTTTCAGAACTTTATAATTGTTTCTGTTATAACTTGCAATCGATGATTCACTAATAGTCTGCGTAACAAAAAAATCTTATACTATTTTGCATTATCCTCAGAATAAGTCCATTCTTACATATTCATTGAATTTCTGAATATTCTTTTATGAGAATTCAACCAGAAATTGCTTGTTGAGGTTTAAGTTACTCAAAGGGTAAAAAAGATGAAAATAGCCATAATATCTGATATTCATTCAAATTTAGAAGCCCTTAATGCGGTACTCCGAGATATTGGAGAAGTAGAGTGTGTTTTATGTGTTGGAGATTTGGTGGGTTATGGTCCAGATCCAAACAAAGTAATTGAACTTCTTGAAATATTAGGTATAAAATCCGTAATGGGAAATCACGATTACGCGGCAGTCACAAATTCAGCGGAATTTTTCAATGAAATTGCAGCAGAAGCAATATATTGGAGTCATAGAACTATTACAGAAGAGAATATGAAACTACTTGCTTCTTTACCAGAGCATAGGCTGGTTGAGTTCGATAATTTGTCATTATATCTTGTTCATGGAAGTCCTCGTGATCCATTAAACGAATATATTATTCCTAATACGCCTGATGAACTATTATTGCAATTTCTAAGTCAGACTAATACAAATTGTTTAATCATGGGTCATACACATCTTCCGTTTTACATAGATTTCAAAGAAAAAAACAAAGGGATTGTATTAAATCCAGGAAGCGTCGGACAACCAAGAGACCATGATCCGCGTGCAAGTTATTGCATTATTGAATATGATGAGGATGAGAAGATTACTATCACGCCAAAGAGAGTAGATTATGATATTAAAAAAGTAAGTGAAAAAATCCGAAAGGCAGGTCTTCCAGAGTTTCTTGCTGAGAGATTGTTCCATGGCCGTTAGATTTGAAAATTGAACAACAGTATCCCTATGAATCCTAATAAACTGAGTTGAATTCCATGGCATTAGATTTGAGTGTAATAATGTTTTTACAAGCAGTTTGGTTTATCCTTCCTGCATATACTGCGAATGGACTTCCTGTACTGTTTGGAGGTGGCCCACCAATTGATTTTGGCAAGACTCTCAATGGAAAGCGTATATTTGGAGATGGAAAAACAATTCGTGGTTTTATAGGAGGGGTTATATCTGGAACGCTTGTTGGATTAACACTCTTTTATGTTGGTCCGATATTAAATCAGTCAATTCCTGAGAGTCAAGGCATTATAGATCTCTCATATAGCCCTATAGTAGGATTATTAATTTCCGTAGGGGCTTTAATTGGGGACCTTGTTGGATCTTTCATCAAACGACGTTTAAATCTGAAGCGTGGAGCCCCTGCCCCAGTTCTTGATCAAATCACGTTTCTTGTTTTTGCCTTTTTATTCGCTTTGTTAATAATTAACCCCATTCCTCTTGAATATGTTATTTTCCTTATTCCGTTGACTTTAGGGTTACATCTTTTCACAAATTTCATAAGTTGGCTTATTGGGCTGAAACGGGTTCCTTACTAAACTATGGGTGAATACATGGCGACAATTGGACTGTTAATTTCAAATCCCAGAATATATTATCGAATAACCACCCTTCTTAAAAGCAATAATATTGGTTTTATATCTCTCACACCTGGCGAACCCCATCCTTCTGATCTGCTGTTTTTAATAACAACAAAAAGCGAGGATTCTATGATCTTAGAGAATGTGGAAAAACTGTATATTTCTGCTGATACACCTAACAACTACATCTTAGCTCGGATCACTGCATTTCTTCAAGGTATCAAAGGAAAATTTGAGGAAATTGTAATTGGAGTAGATCCAGGATTTTCATCATTTGGAATCGCAATTTTTGGAGATGGTGTGCTTATCGAAACAATTACCACTTTCAATGTCCAAGAAACTTATCAAAAACTTGTTCAAGTCACTAAGCTTTATGAAACAAATAAAAAAATCATTAAAATAGGTTCAAGCGAATCTTTTTGCCGCACTCAACTACTTTCAATATTATTACCTTATTGTTTAGATCAAGGAATTGTCATTGAAGAAGTTAACGAGGAAAGAACAAGTATTTCAAGTCTACCAACAGAAATTAACTCAAAAGAAAAGTCAAAAGATGTAATTGCAGCCATTCATATTGCTATGCGAGAAGGTGAGCCAATTCATGAGTATGAAAGCGAAATTAAGGAAGGTGAGATTAAACTTTTGCAAGAAAAAAGTCGACAATTAACCAACGGAAAAATAACTATAAGTAGATACCTAGCATTACAAGTTGCTGAAGGTAAATTAAGTTTGGATGATGCATTACGCTTACACCAGAGTGAAAATTGTGCTACATGAAAATCTCAAACAGGGACTCAGTAAACTTGAGTTTAGCATGTGGTATTGGAACTTCATTATAGAATTTATAGCAGAAATGGTTGGAAAAGAGTGTCTATTCACAAAATAAAGAGTGGAGAAACTCTTATTGTTGAAGGACCTGCACGAATAGTTGTAGATGAAGGCGAATTAACGCTAATTGGGGCTCCCATAAGACAGGGAGACACCATTATTGTTAAGAAATCAAGGCATGTTGCTGTTGAAGGGACTATAGATTCCACACTCAAAATCTCCCTCGGTGCTAGTGCTCGTGTAGATCTTCTTAACACCTCAACTATCCCTATTGAATGGAAGGAATTCGCTGAAACTCTTAACAAGCGCATTATACCTTTTCGTGCCGTTTTTTTTGGAGATGTAGACACTGGTAAAACAACTTTCGTCACTTACCTTGCTAATCTCTTTTATCAGTGGGGTAGAAGAGCAGGGATTTTAAGCACTGATCTCGGACAAGGCTTTCCAGGATTAATTACTTTGTACCAACTTGAGACTCCAATTATTGATATGACTGAAATAACGCCCACAGATGCGTTCTTTGTAGGTTCAACAACTCCCAACAATTTTGAGAATAGGGTAATGATTGGAACACAATCGATGCTTAAGAAGGCAGAATCTTTGGGAATTGAGGCACTTTTTGTGGATACAACGGGCTGGGTATATGGTTTTAAAGCAAGAGAATTAAAAAAATCGCTAATACAACTCATTAAGCCAGATTTAATTATAGCAGTGGAGAAAGAACTAGAACTGGAGCATCTTATAAGACCTTTTGTAAATTTAACGAAAATCTATCGTATGCCTGTTTCACCAAAGATACGTTACAGAGATCGAACAGATAGAAAATTTCTGAGAGAATCTATGCTTTCGAAACAATTGGCAGGCTCTGATATTATTACATTCCATTTTAAGGAAATTAGTTTTCTTAATTCATTTCTAAATACAGGAGAGATAGTATCAGGAACACTGAGCGAAAAGATTAGTGAAATTATGGGATATTTTCCTAAATATGTTGAATTATGTCACGATGTAATTATTATTGCAGAAGATCCCGAAATGCCACTCTCTGAAAATATGGTTGAAAAATTTCAAGAAGAATTCCCACATTTGCCAATTCAAATTATTAACGCAAATATTATTGAAAATGTGCTTGTTGGCTTACTAGACTTCCAAAATACGTTTCTTGGCTACGGTGTTATAACAAATATTGACTTCTTTAAACATCTAATAACTATCTATACACCAGTTTCTAAAGAACATATCGCTTCCATTCAATTTGGATCATTTAAAGTGACCCAAGACGGTCAAGAACTCTGTTGGATTCATCCATGGTCCTTTTAATGCCTATCGGTGAGAAATCCCTTCCGAAAAAGTGGGAGATGAAAGCCGATGGCTGTTTATAGTTTTTTAGATCCTCTATACCTGGTACGGCGAGTGTACCCGTAATGACCGACTGGGTGGAGGTATATCCTCCTATAAGCAACCAGTCAGCACGTGACAGGGCTAAACGTGAGGATGCCCGTGCATGAGGTCTTATCCAGCGTCAAGAAAGTCCCCTATGTGTGTGCAGTGTGCTAACCTTTCGGGCAGGCAGGTAAAAGAGCAATAGCCTTCTGTAGAAAGTTACATAAGGGGCAGGATAAGGGTGAGCAGCGTGTGCAACCTGGTAAGCTTCCGTAACCCCATAACTGTAGTGATAGTGGTCAAGCGTCGTCTCCCGTGAGGGAGCGAGAACTACAATGGAAAGCTGGAAGCCCCAATCGAAAGGCAGGGGAGGATGTCACTGCTTATCTATAGTTATAAAAACTTTTAGGTTTTCACAAAATTGTAAAGGATGTTTTTAATTGCGTTGAGTTCTCTATCTCAATCCTGTAAACAGTGTTTTCCCGCAGAATTTAAAAATGTGTTTTCATATATGTGATAGGTGATTCTTTGAACGCTCTACTTCTATGGATCCGAATTATTGGTGCATTTGGACCACTTATTTACGCGTCCATATCCGATTTGCGTACACGTATGGTAGAGAACGACTTGATCTGGCTAATCATGATAATTATTGGTACAAGTATTACATTTTTTGAAGCTATAGTGTTTCAAGATCTTCGTATTTTATTAGACCTAGCAATTAATGTAGGTTTGTCCTTCGTTGTAGCATTTCTTTTATTCTATGCTGGTCTTTTCGGAGGTGCTGATGGAAAGGCACTTATCAGTCTTTCATTTCTTTTCCCGAGACCTCCTTTGATATTTCTTGAGGGGGGAGTTAGACCATTACTGCCCTTCTTTTTTCTTACTATATTTAGCAATGCATTACTTCTCACAGTATTAATACCTTTAGTGCTAGCACTAATCAATCTTGCTGATTATTTCACTAATAAAGAATTATTTTATGGAATAGAAAACGAACCTTTATGGAAAAAAGCGCTCGTTGTGTTCATAGGTTTTCGAACGAACATTCCACCACCTCAGCACGTATATCCCTTATTAGAACTTGTAGAAGTGAAAGGAATCCTTACACCGCAGTTAAAACTATTCGATAAAATTTCCACAGAACCCGAAGAAGTCGATGGTAAGAACTTACAAACGATAAAAGAGTTTTTATACGAGAATGCAGAACCCAAAATAAAGAGGTTGTGGGTGAGCCCAGGTATACCTTTCATAATCCCAATAACACTTGGTCTCCTTACAGCACTTATATTTGGTGATTTACTGCTCTTAATATTAAGTTCATTGATAGTATAATAAGAAAATCAGCCCTCTCTTAAGTATTAAAGGAGTTGAAAGCCATGGGGAGAGATCCAGTTGTAGAAGAAAAGGATATGGATAAAACAAAGGAAAAAGAACTCCCCACAGATTTTGTTCTTCCAGAAGATGTGGAGCTTAAAGACATTGCCGCAGAATTTTCAGAACCGTCTTCCGATGTTGAGCCAATTACACCAGAAACCATACCACAACTTGAAGAAACCTACCCTCTTATCCCGCCTTTTGCATATACACTCATACAAACGGATCCGGATACAAAGCAAACGCGTTACATGGTTGTAGAGGTTCCATTATCCGAAGAAGAGACTACGACCTTCAACATGATTCGCGAAATCTTGACAGAAGAACTTGAACTTGATTTTTCCTTACTTAGAGACAGAGAAAAGACAGATGAATATCTCAAGCAAACTATAATGCGTATCATAAGAGATTACGCGATAAAACTTGATGAACGAAGTCTTGATAAAATTGTATATTACATTACACGAGATTATATTGGATTTGGAACACTTGAGCCACTTCTTCGCGATCATATGATAGAGGACATATCCTGCGATGGTGTAGGAGTTCCTATCTACATATGGCATCGTAAATACGATTCAATTCCAACAAATATTCTATATGACGCAGATAAAGATTTAGATAGTGTTGTTATAAAAATGGCGCAACGCGCAGGTCGCCACATATCTATTGCTAGTCCACTTCTAGATGCGTCCCTTCCTGATGGATCCCGAGTTCAATTGACACTAGGAAGAGAAGTAACTCAAAAAGGATCTACTTTTACTATAAGAAAATTTAGAGCCGATCCATTAACAATTACTGATCTTATCATGTTTAACACTTTGAGCGTGGAAATGGCAGCATATCTTTGGTTCTGTATCGAAAATAGACATTCTGCACTCATTGCAGGAGGCATCGCTTCGGGAAAGACCACACTTCTCAATTCACTATCTATGTTTATTCTCCCTGACCTTAAGATCATCTCAATAGAAGATACCGCTGAATTAAATATTCCACATGAAAATTGGATACCGTCCGTTGCTAGAACAGGTTTTGGCGCTGAAAAAGCTGGACGAAAGCGTGGCCAGATCACGTTATTCGACTTATTAAAAGCCGCACTTCGTCAAAGACCGGATTACATCCTAGTTGGAGAAATCAGAGGAGAGGAAGCCTATAGTCTGTTCCAAGCTATGGCAACAGGTCATCTTGGAATGGCAACAATTCATGGTGATTCAGTAACTTCTGTTATGCATCGTTTAACCTCAGAACCTATGAATATTCCCAGAGCCCTACTTGCTTCACTAGACATTGTTGTAGTTCAAAGAAAAATTCGTTATGGCGGGAAATCTATAAGGCGTAGTGTCGTCCTCCAAGAAATGATAGGATTGGATCCTGTCACAAGGGAACTGTTAACGAACAGGGCATTTGTTTGGAATGCACAGGACGATTCTCACCAATACCTTGGCCGAAGCGTTATCCTTGAAAAAATTATGGATGCTATAGGTATGTCCGAAAGAGATATATGGGACGAAATCGAGAGACGCAAGATAGTACTCCGATGGATGGTAAAAAATCGAATTAGATATTATGAAGACGTTGCAAACGTAATTCGTGAATATGTGGCCGCTCCTGAAGAAACCTATGAAAAAGCCAGGAGAGGTCTAACGTAGGAGTCGTTTAATATGAGTAAACAATTAAAGAAAATCGCCTACCTACAATTTGGTAAATTAGTAGAACCATATCTTAACAGATTTCAAAATCTTGGTGCAGCTTTAAAAAGAGCAAGTATTGAAATTAGTCTTCGAACTTACCTTAGTATGGCTATTTTCTCATCATTGATTGCATTTATTGTAGGGTTTATTGTACCGTTTGTGGTTTTATGGGCTTTTTTAGGACTATTTACAGTATTGTGGCTGACATTTTGGCAATCTTATGTTGTTCCAATTATATTCGCTATAGCTTCTGCGATTATCACTTTTCTAGGCTTTTACGCTTACCCATTTCTCATGGCTTCTAGCCGTAAGAAAACACTTGATTCAATTCTACCTGCTGCTGCCAGTTATATGGCGGCCATGGCAAGTGCAGGTGTTCCCCCGGATAAAATATTCATCTCTCTCTCATCAAGTGATGTAGAAATGGCTCTATCTGAAGAAGCAAGAACAATCTCGCGAGATCTAGAGATCTTTGGATACGATATTCTTAAAACGCTACAAGAAGCTTCTAAACGTTCACCTTCCCGAAAATTTGCGACGTTTTTGGAAGGCATGATCGCCACGAT
>JBHLOP010000014.1:16340-18225 GCA_048940375.1 Promethearchaeota archaeon
AAAACGCTACAAGAAGCTTCTAAACGTTCACCTTCCCGAAAATTTGCGACGTTTTTGGAAGGCATGATCGCCACGATTACATCAGGAGGCGACCTGACTAGATATCTTGCAACTGAAACAAAGACTTTAATGCGTGACAAAGAAGTTGAAACAAGAGAGTATATTGAGTCATTGGGAATCTTCGCAGAACTGTATCTGACTGCAGCGGTCGTGGGTCCCTTGTTCTTTGTGATCATGTTCTCTATATTAGGGGCACTAGGTGGAGGCGCAGTAGGATTTGGACTTCCACCAACTGTATTGTTGTCTTTACTGGTGTATGTATTAATCCCCGTCTTTGAAGCTTTCTTTATTATTTTAATAGACTCTACACAACCAGCTGAATGAAATAGGAGTGAGTTAATAATGCCAAAAGTTTCACAAGAACGAATAAAGTACTTATGGACAATTTCGTCTATTGTAGGAATTACAATAATTGCTGTAGGTATCGTTTTGCCGCTATTGGGCCTTTATATTCAAGCAATACTATTATTTACAGCGATAATGACCCCAACAGACTTCTTCGTTTTGGGTTTGCTAGTTATTATTACTCCCCCAGCATCAGCATATTTCGTAGATCAAAGATGGAGGAATGGAATTGATAATAACCTTCCACAATTACTAAGAGATATTTCAGATGCTCAAAGAACTGGATTATCTTTGCCCAGAGCTATCTTAGAGTCTTCAAAAAGAGAATATGGTCCTTTGACTACTGAATTACAAAAGATGGCTGCGAAGATTTCGTGGGGAGTTTCTTTTAGAGAAGCGATGCAAGCTTTATCAGAGACAGCGGATACACCCCTGGTTCGAAGGGCATCTGTCCTAATTCTAGAAGCGGAGCGATTTGGAGGTGCTGCTGAAGATGTATTCGAATCAGCACATACCCATGTCGTTGAGTTATTAACGATTCGTAAGGAACGCGCAGGGCAGATCAGACCTTACATTTTCATCATATACGCCGCTTTCTTAGTTTTCTTGTTCGTTTGTATCGTTTTAATTACTACCTTTTTCGGTCCGATGGCTACTCAAGCAGGTGCAGGTCTATTTGCTCTTGCCATTAATATTGACTACATGAATACCCTTTTCTTACACATGTTAGTTGTAGAGGGATTCTTCGGTGGTCTTGTTGCTGGAAAAATGGGTGAAGGAGAATTACGCGCTGGATTGAAGCATAGTGTACTGTTGGTTGCTATAGGATGGTTAGTCTTCCGCGCGGTAATAATATTGGGCATCACTCTCATATAGCATTCTTACTTGGAGGCACCGTTTGAATGACTAAAATTGGCGAAGAGTTGCAAAGCCTTAACGAAAAGATGGAAGAAATAAGTAAGAAAATGCAGAAAATTGGTTTCCTCATTGTTCAATTAATTAACCGTCTTCCAGAAGAAGGAGAACATGAAGTTACAAGTAGTACGGAAGCAACAGATATTAATTCGCTAGAATTATTAGTTGCTCAAACTTTGACAAAAACACTCGAAAAACAACTTCCAAGCATAATAAAAAACGAATTACGTTCTCAAATTGAAGGAAATGAAAAAATTAATGCAATTTATGATGCAATCAAAAGATCTCCTCGCATGGACTCATCAATTATTGATGAATTTAAACAGAAAGTCTTTCCTCTCTTGACAGAAATGAAAACTGGTGATAGTGAAAATATCCAAAAAATAGAACAATATATGCATAGCATCCGAAATGAACTCGAAAAACTAACTAGCGGGAAAATTAAAGAAGCTGAAGAAGTTATGAATAGATCTACAGCATTACTAGAAAAAGGATTGGCTCTCGTAGAACTTGAATCTTTACTTAGAGAAATCAAGAGTTATCTTGAGGAACTTGTAATGGGTAA
>JBHLOP010000201.1:0-4275 GCA_048940375.1 Promethearchaeota archaeon
TTTACAAGAGATAGATAAGGAGCATATCAAGATCAAGTGAACGTATGCGCTTCCAATCTGTTTTAAGATATGGAATAAGTTTTTTGCGGAACATAGCTTGGAAATTCGTAAACCCTAATTCATTCCGTAGGGTGTTAAAACATCTTATTAAAATTTTTTTTAGGATATCCCCGGCATCTTCTGGCATCATAAAAACATTGACGCGCAAGAAGTCAATAAAGCCATCTTCGATTATGATCTTCGACAATTCATTGTCTCCCTTTATAAGATCGAAAATTTGCATTTTCAGGATATCTAGGATGGCTTTCTTTCTGTCTTCGCCACATGATGCAATTATTTTACAAATGATGGCTAAGAAATGCTGACATACTTCACATATATCCATATAATATGCAGCATCTGTGACTTTTGCGAGCTGAATCCAATCGGCAACTAATTCATCGACTATAGGATAAAACTGTTCTTGAAGGTTTTTGAATCCCGTATGCTTGTAGGCTTCCTGCCAATCTTTATTAAAGATGGTAAATTTTGCGAAGAACTCGTTTTTGATAACGTTTAATTTGGCTTTTAAGTGAGGGACATAATCTTCTTTATCGCCGGCTATAATAAACAAAAGGTTACGAGAGTAAATATAAACCCACTTCAAATCGCCCATCGATATACTGTCGATTCCTGTTTCGCCAAGTTCCACTTCTGCAAAACCATAAAGACCAGTAAGGAAAGCAGAGAATAGATCTGGATCTATATCTATAGTGCCATATTGTTTATGAAACACACGACGACCGCGATCTTTTTCTACAATCCAGATATTTTGGATCATTGGATATCCTCTTTAAAGGCTGCTGGCTGAATATTATGAGGCTCTATTCAAAACAGATTTGAAGGTTTAGTTCTCCAATATTCATATCCGTCAGCTTAAGAGTTAAATGTTTTGAAGCCAATAAGAAATTCTGTAGAAAAAAGAAAAGTACTGATATACAGAAGAAAAAACCCATTATTCAAAGTGCGAGGTTTTGCTGAGATCTTTTATGCAATCAGAAGTAATATGTGTAGGTATAATGAAAAACGAAAGTAAGTTGGGCGTTCTTAGCTCAAAATGAGAAGATTTATAAAATACTAAAAAAACATAATGTCGTCGCTAAAGTGCCGCCGTAGCTCAGTTGGTAGAGTGACGGGCTGTTAACATACCCTTGGCAGTTACCCGCTGGTCGAAGGTTCGAGTCCTTCCGGCGGCGCCATACTCTTTTTACACGAAATCTATTAGTCAAATCGAACTTTAGAATGTTGCTACAAATTTCGAAAAAAATTTATGTGAATTTTCCTTAGAATCTAGTATAAACTCCTAAAAAGTGAAATACTTTTGCCATTAAAAAATAAGAGAGTATTAGTAACAGGCGGCTGTGGATTTATAGGAAGTCATTTAGTAGACCGTTTAATAGAATTAGAGAATGAAGTTACGGTTATTGATGATCTTTCTGCCTCAACCATGGAATATATTGAAAGACACATGAATAATGAAGATTTTAAATTTGTAAAAGGAGATATACGGGATAAAAAAGTGTTACAGGAGAATTGTGCTGATAAAGATGTGATATTTCATTTTGCAGCTAATCCTGATGTCAAATTGAGCGTAAACGAGCCTTACATAGATTTTTCTATAAATATTATTGGGACATTTAACCTTCTTGAAGCAATGAGATTAAATGATGTAGGACTATTAGTGTTTGCATCATCTGGGGGAACAGTTTACGGGGATGTTGAGGTTTATCCAACTCCAGAGAGTTATATAATGAAGCCAATAAGTATATATGGTGCATCAAAAGCAGCATGCGAGATGTACATCTCAGTCTATAGCGAATGTTATAACATGAAAGGTGTGTCACTTAGATACGCTAACATCTATGGACCTAGATCGATACATGGAGTCATGCATGATTTTTTCTGGAAATTAAAGAAAAATCCTAACGAATTGGAGATTCTTGGTGATGGCAAGCAGAATAAGAGTTATATGTATATCTCAGACTGCATTACGGCGACCATGATGATTACTGAATATATTATCAACAGTGAAATGAACTATGATGCATTTAATGTAGGTGTCAGTGATCAAATTGAAGTGAAAAAGATAGCAGATATAATTGCCGACGAACTTCAGTTGGAGAATGTGCAATTTTCCTATACTGGTGGGAAAAAAGGATGGAAAGGAGATGTACACAGGATGCTATTAGACATTAAGAAATTAGAATCATTAGGCTGGAAGTCAGAAGTGAAACTAGAAGACGGGATTAGAATGTATATCCGCTGGCTACAAGAAACGTACAGTTAATGTTAGAGGTTAAAATCAGATGCGGGTTTCCAAAGAGACAGTTCCGCCTTTTTCAGTTCCCTTTTTTTACGATCTAAAAAGGAATAAACTGACTTATGCGGCATACCTTTTAGAATCATTTGTATAGCTTCTTTTGCAACAGTGACGCGTTCAATAGTGCCAATAATAGCTACCGAATGACCAAAAATGCTGAGCGAAGCTCCAGTAAATTCTTCGATAATTCTTCGTGTTTTGCCACGTTCGCCAATTAAGCGTCCTCTGATACGTTTAAGTGCTTTTGGTGTATTGGCCGATGCATCTAAAAAGATAACTTCTAGGATCATATCTTCATCAAGGAGTTTAAAAGCGCGTTTAGGAGAAAAGCCACGTCCAATTGCAAGAACGATATCTCGAGCACGCCAGACGGCAAGTGGATCCTCTGTTTGGGGAGTTGATTCTACAAGGACGGTTCCATCTGCACTATCAATTGTAATTTTTGTGTGAGTTACATCTTCGACATGCTTTTTAGTTTCACCATTCGTTCCAATGCAAACAGCAATTCTTTCGCGTGGTATTTTTGTCCGCATAGTCCCATAGATAGCCATTTCGATCACCTAAAGAGGAATTTCATTTTTCTTTAATGATGTCATCAAAAATCTCCTTTGGGAGAGGTGTTGAAACATCTAGTTTATGGAAGAAAGTAACAATTGTTTTAATATCTCGATAAAGGAAATCCTTCGCGTGTGGATGATAATGAAGAACACCTTGGGAGATGTCAATCAAAACAGGCTCATTTTGGTGCATCAGGATATTATATTCGCTTAAATCTGCATGAACCAGTTTTGCCTTGTGATATAGGCGGGAAATATATTCAAGTATTTGATGAAATATCTTTTCAGGGTTTTCTGGTGGAATATCTTTCATACGAGGTGCAGGTATTCCATCAGTACCGATGAATTCCATTACTAGGACATTGTTCCTGACTTCAATGGGAGAAGGCACTCTAACCCCACATGCCTTAGCGAGCTGTAAGTTCTTAAACTCTTTTAAAGTCCAGAGGAAGGTAATTGATCGGGCATCCTTTCGTTTCAATTTAAAACGATGATCGCCTACAATATATGGAAGGGCATATTTTCTGAATTCAGTATGAGTCCGAAAAATCTTGACGGCAAGATCTGAGTCCTCCGGGCCCTTAACATAATAAACATTAGCTTCTTTTCCACTGGAAACTATTCCCACAAATTGCTTAATGACACCCTTCCGAATCAGTTTATCAAGAGTAAGAACAGTCGCTTTATCAAACACAGATTCAACAACTTTTAAGTCATCAGAATCTTTATCTTTGATCCTCCGTTTATCAATCTTATCCTTTTCTAAACGATCAACTTCATCGTGGGCGACGCGCTCTGGCACAATTTCACCCACCTATAACTATAAATTAAGATATCCTCGTTCTTCTAGAAATCTTACCTGTCCTGGGTTATATCGCCAAATGATATCTGCTTTTTCATCCTGGAAGTCCCATGGCGTCACGAGGACTACATCATCTGCTCGAATCCAGACGCGTTTTCTCATCCGTCCGGGTATTCTACACGTTCGGGTGACCCCATCGGTACATTTTACAACTACTCTATCATTACCTAAGAGACGGGTAACGATTCCTAGAAGTTCTCCTTCGTCAGGCAGACGAACTCGTCTGACAGCATAATCTTGTGGACCTGCAGTTTTCTTTCCTTTACCTTTTCCTTTTCCTTTACTTTTTTTCTTCTTAGACAAACAAACAATTCCTCCACAAACAACATTTATGTGATTACATGTTATCTCAATGAGTTGATCTATTCAGATTGATAAACTTCAATGAAATAATGAATTATGACAATTTCATCGTTAGGTTTTATATAATTACCGCGCGAGAAAATCCACATTTGTGCGATGTTAAAAACATGAATTTTATCGTGCTCCAAAACTTT
>JBHLOP010000202.1:0-4271 GCA_048940375.1 Promethearchaeota archaeon
TCACGGAGTATACTTCCCTTTAAATTCATTTTTGATGTTTTGCGATACATTCAAGCACTATACTCCACGTATAACGTCTAAGATAGGTTTTCTCAGCGATAGCGTTCAGTAGTTTATATATCTGAAAGAGCATGGAATGTTTATCAAGTAGGCCTGCAAACGGGTAGACATCGAGTGCGCTCCCTTCAATGCGTTTTATTTGTAAATCGGCTGATTTGAAGAGAGAGATAAGTTCTGAAATCGAAAATATCTTAGTGTGGTGTATATGACCTTCTTGAACAAGATATTTTTCTGCCTCACTAAGTTCTCTTTCTCGACATTTTGAAGACATTATTTTTACATTTTTTTGGAGTCTAAAAACTCTAAATAAAGAAGAAAAAACAGAGATAATACTTGAGATCATATTTTGACGGTTTGGTGTTGTTATCACAGCCTTGCCTTTTAAAACTCGTTTAATTTCCCAAATAGCACTTACGGGATTTGGCAGATGTTCAATTACTTCAGATAGAAGGATTCTATCAAATATATTCTCTTTAAATGGAAGATTTTCCGCATCGGCTACTATTAAACCAACTTTGTTTCTATTTTTTTCAACTACAGGGATCATTCTTTGAAGATGGGTAAGAGCTAAATCCATACAAACAAGCCGAATATTCGAAAACATTGGTAAGACTGACAAAAGTGTTGATTTTCCGCTACCTATATCTAAGACTAAATTCCCGTCTTCTATTTCCAATAATTTTAAAGAGTTTGCCCGTAATTTACCCCATAACCATTCAATTGATTCGGATTTTACTCTCTTTTTTTCCTTAGCGTCAGCCATCGCAATGTGTTCGTAAAACTTTCTCATTTGTTTTGGTCGATACTTGTTTTGCATTTAGTAATTCCTCAAGCAGAATCCATTCAAGAAATCTCTTTTCAAAAGTGATTAACGTCATCCTTCTTCTAGATTGTATTCGACTCTGATCTTCTTCATTGATTGATAACAGCATAAATACGTACAGAATCTTTTTCATAAATCAAATTTAGGAAAGGAGTCTTATCATACTGCTCATAAGTGTCTTCATAGTAATCTGAGATAAGAAAGTAGCCTATATTATATTTCTGCAAAAGATCCTGTGAAGTACCTGTGCTTAAGTTGTTTAGAATAGTGTCTCGATCAGCTTTTTGCTGATTTATCCCTCTCAAGTTTTCAATATCGCTAATTAAGACATCCATGGGGATTTTTTGAGCATATACAGCCACCCATGGATTTTCACGTGGAACAACGATGATTCGACACCAACTTGTATCATAGTTGGATAACCAAATTGCTGCACGAATTGTTGCATCTGTGGGTTTTGTGAGGGCATGTGCCTCATCTAAGTACATTTCTTTGCTTTCAATATTAAATGCAACCATTGAATGATAAAGACTAACAACAAGTATAAACGCAAAGATCCATTTTACTAGAATCCTTTCATCAACTCTTATCTGTTGCAGTTTTTCTATTTTGCTTTGTATAAATAGAAGTGTGTATGGAAGGTTTCTAAATCCGTATCCTCCAACAACACACATTGCTAAAACCAAACCTCTGTAAAAATGGAAAAAAGGAAACCCAAAACAACTTGTTAAAATAAATAATGGTATTATCCAACTCAATAAGAAAAGATCTTTTGAGGTTCTTTGCTTGAAACTAATCAGAATACCAGTTAGTATGCAAACAATAAACACTCCTAGGATCTCTATATAGTCTACAAGACTCTGTAAGAAGAAAATAAAGTCAAAGCGAAGAAAATTAAATCCGTTACTAGTTGCATCCAGTCTCCAATATCCTCCTACAATATTGTTAATGAGTGTAATAAATCCTCTAGTAGTCCAAAAAAGGGACACAGGGATAGCAGTGAGTATAATGAGCATAATAGCATAAAGTTCTCTACTTCTTATTGTTCGCTTCTGAAGAATCAACAAAACTGCAAAAATACCTAAAATAACTATAACTGACGTCGATAAGATAAGGTGAACTAAAATTAAAATTCCAAAGAATATTCCCGCCATTACAATGTGACGCATTGATTTCTTTTCAATTCCTCTCAAAAGAGAGTAGAAGATAAGCGCAAAAAAAATGTAACCTAGTATATTTGAATACAACCCAAAAGCAAAGATTGTAAATGTCCATGGAAGAATCGCGGATATATATGCTGTTATCAGTCCGGTGTATTCATCCTGTAGTTCGACACCTAGGAGATACATAGGCAGAGGAAGCATCGCCGATAGTATTGCCCCAGCGTTTATGACAATTGTAAAGGCTCTAACACCTAACAAGACACTTAACAAAGCGCATAAAGCATGAAAGCCGATAGGATATGCTAAAGGAGTTTCAATCACTAATGGTGCAAAGTCCATTACATTTGGTTTTCTAATCAATAGTTCTGTGAGTAAAATATGCATTGTCGGGTCTTCTGTCCTCGTGAGCGGTCCGATTTGTAGGTAGTACAAATTTGTAATAAGTCTATAAAGTATACACACAAAAAGAACACTGTAAAGCATCCATGAAGGCTTTTTCCAATTTGTGCCGCCCCTGAACCATGTTATGCCATATCCAAGAAGAATACCACTAATAATTGCGGGAATTATTCCATAGTAAATGTCGAAAAGAAAGAATCGTGGTAAACCTATTCCTCCAGCTTGTTTGAGGATAGTATCTAGTTGAACGATATCAATATTATCACCAAAATCTGTTTGAGTATTGCCGATAATATAGACTAAACCACCACCCTGTTCATAATCCCTTAAAGCCTGAGTTTGACTTTTATGAAACTCTGATAATGCATCGTCATCGATCACTATCATATTATAATATTCCAACAATGCAGATGCGAATTCAGGAAAGTCCTGTGGTTCAATGTATTCTCCATTTATATTCCATGCATTACTTTGATAATCTGCCATTCCAACAAAAAGAACACTTGTTTGAGCTATTGGTACGGTATAATATACACTTAGGGTAATGATGATTGCACCACATATGAGAGAGAAAAACCTACGATCCGCAATCTTCATGTGTCTCAACCAATCATTTACGAGATAAAGATTAAATGATCATTTTCTATTTAGATCGATAGAGTTATATGCGAAATATATTGCTTTAAAAAACCTTGTTCTACCGAGTATGCAAGAACATTCTTTAAGGGAATTATATATGTAGTGAATATCCATTATACCCTTCTTATGGGCGGGTGGTCTAGATGGTTATGACGCCGCGCTTACGACGCGGAGTACCCCTACAACTGCTGTAGGGATTCGGAAGTCGTGAGTTCGAAGGAAAGAGCCGAGAAAATCGCTCTTTCTGAAAATCTCATCCCGCCCACCACCTTTAAATCTTTCGAAAATTCTTGATATATCTTTTCCACGAAAATAGACTTTTACTCACAAGTCAATTTGGTGAAAATTTTGGAAAAAACCGAAAAAATCTGGATGAATGGACAGTTTGTTAATTGGGACGATGCCAAAGTTCATGTGTTATCACACGTAATTCATTATGGTACGGGTATTTTTGAAGGAATCCGATGTTACAATACTAGTAAAGGCCCAGCAATATTTCGTGCTAAAGAGCATTTCCAGCGCTTTTTAAACAGTGCAAAACTTTGCCTTATGGATATTGAGTATTCTGTTGATGAGTTCATAGGCATTGCAAAACAGCTACTGAAAATTAACAAATTAAATGAAGCGTACATTCGACCTTGTGCGTTTTATGGCTATGGTGAGATAGGGATAAAGGCATTAAATAACCCAATAGATATCGCAATGGCATGTTTTCCATTTGGGACGTATTTAGGGGAAGAAGCTCTTAAAAAAGGCGTTAGATGTAAAATGTCTTCGTGGGTAAGAATTGATTCAAGAATGGCACCACCCTTAGCTAAAGCAGCAGCAAATTATCTAAATTCTTTCTTCGCTAAACGTGAGGCGATCGATTGCGGATATGATGACGCGATTTTGTTAAATTCTAATGGATATGTTTCAGAGGGACCAGGTGCAAATATCTTCATTGTCAAAGATAATAGAGTTATGACTCCGCCCCCTTCTGCAGGTGCATTGAGGGGCATAACTGCAGATGCCGTCATGCAAATAATCAAAGATTTAGGATTTGAGTTGACTTCAGAACAAAATATCGTCCGAGAAGATTTATTTTTAGCAGATGAAGCCTTCTATACAGGCACAGCAGTTGAGGTTACACCTATCCGAGAAATCGATAATAGAGTTATTGGATCTGGAAAGAGGGGTCCTATTAC
>JBHLOP010000203.1:0-4262 GCA_048940375.1 Promethearchaeota archaeon
ACTGCATAAGTTAAAAAAATAAATACCACAAAACAATAAAGATTATTTTCGGATTTAGTTGTTTGGCAAAACGCAAATAGAATTTTTACGTTTATGAATCAATAAAGAGGGAAGAGGCATGGCGTTAGATTATAAAGATCTAGAGGATTATGGGATTATAGGAAACCTGGAGACATGCGCGTTAATAGGTAGAGACGGTTCAATAGACTGGCTCTGCTTTCCCTACATCGAATCTCCTTCACTTTTCGCAGCAATTCTTGATACCAAAAGAGGTGGACATTTCCGGATAACACCAATAACAAAATACGAGTCAATTCAATCCTATATTAATAACACAAATATCTTGCAAACTACTTTTAGCACGCCTTTAGGGGTCGCTATTATAACAGATTTCATGGATGTAAAAGGAAGAGAAAAGAACAAAAATGTCCGAATGGTTTTTAGAAAAATTGAATGTGTTAAAGGCGATGTAACTTTAGAAATTAGTTTTAAGCCACGTTTTGAATACGCGAAACTTCTTCCCGATTTTGAAAATTTAGAAAATGGTCTCATTGCCCTTGGAAATGACCAGAGATTGTTTTTACAATCATTATTTCCTTTTGAGATTAACGATAAAGAAGCAAGAGGAGTTGTTAGTGTAGCAAAAGGTGAAAGCTTCTGGCTCGTTCTGCAATATAATTTACAAGAGTTCTTGCAGTCAAATGATTGTGAGAAATATTTAAATAATGTAAAGAAATTCTGGCAGGACTGGGCACATAAATGCGTGCGTTCGGAATGTGTTCTTGAGGGACCTTGGCATGAGCCTACAATCCGTTCTGGACTGATATTAAAACTATTGGCGAATCCAGATAGTGGAGCTATTGCTGCAGCACCAACTACTTCTCTTCCTGAAGTGATTGGAGGCGTCCGTAATTGGGATTATCGGTATGCATGGATTCGAGACGCTTCTTTTACAATTCAGGCACTCTTTCATCTAGGTCATGTGAAAGAAGCTCAAGATTTTCGTAAATGGATAAATGAGATTGTTGAAACGGTTAAAGATCCTTCGAAAATCCAGATATTGTACGGCATCCATGGAGAAGTAGATCTAAAGGAACGGATATTAGAACATATCTCAGGTTATAGAAGCTCCAGCCCGGTAAGGGTAGGTAATGACGCAGCAAAACAAAGACAACTAGATATATACGGTGAGTTGGTGAATGCAGTCTACGACATCTCTCGCTATGGTGAAGAAGTTTCAGATAAAACTTGGCAGACCGTCAGGCGTATTGTTGAATATGTATGTGAAATCTGGAACACAAAGGATTCAGGCATCTGGGAAGTAAGAGGAGAAATACGCCATTATGTGTATTCTAAACTCATGTGCTGGGTAGCGATTGATAGAGGTATTAAGATAGCAGAACAAAAAGGATTTAAAGCTCCTTTAGAAAAATGGAAAACAATTAGAAAAGAGATTCGACAAATAATTCTCGAAAAAGGATTTAGTAAAAAATTGAATAGCTTTGTGCAATCATTTGATTTAGAAACAGTTGATGCAACAAGTCTTCTTATCCCACTTATGCATTTTCTTCCTGCTGCTGATCCAAGAGTACAAGGGACAATAAATGCTGTTTTAGCAAGACTCTCAACAAATGAAGGACTCGTTCATCGCTATAAAAGTGAAGATGGTTTACCAGGGAACGAGGGAACTTTCATTCTTTGCTCGTTCTGGCTCATTAAAACTTTAGCTCTCTCTGGAAGAATAGAAGAATCAGAAAAGTTGCTTCAAAATATCCTTAAGTATATAAGTCCATTAGGCCTATTTGCTGAAGAGGTTGACATAAAGACAGGGAAACTGCTTGGAAATTTTCCACAGGCTTTTAGCCATATAGGCCTTATTAACAGTGTATTATATCTTAGCATAGCAAAGGGGAGAAAACATAAGGGGCCAAAACCAATGGGTATACATTAAGAAGATCAAACAATTAGATTCCTATAATAAATACGAACGTTAATTGATTAATCACTAGCTTAGTCGATAGTTAATTAGCCACAATTCATCCTACGACAATAAGAGTTCAATTACTGTATCAGTTTAAATCAAAAAAAATACAGTGTATTTAAGTTTGTTGCGTCTAAGTTCCAGTACATGCCATTGTCGAATAGTATTTAAACAAATGCTAGATAAATAACCGACACATATACGTACAGATTCAAAAAATACTTAAGAAACTAGGGGAGATTGATATTTCATGTCTAAAGTTACCTCTGCACAACAGACTGGTAATAATCTTTTTGTTTACATTATTGCAGTTATTTCAGGTTTAAGCGGCATGCTTTTTGGTTATGATACAGGTGTAATTTCGGGAGCTATTCTCTTCGTCAAGCAGCAGTTTGCTCTTTCTCCTATCATGGAAGGATTGATTGTTAGTGCTGTATTAATAGGAGCTGTTATCGGCGCTGTGTTAGGAGGGTCCTTGGCCGATCGTTTTGGAAGGCGCAAAATCCTTATCTTAGCAGCAGTCATCTTTGCTCTGGGAGCGATTGGCACAGCCTTGACACCAACTATCATATTATTAATCGCTGGTCGGATCATTGTGGGCGTAGCGATTGGAATCGCTTCTTTTGTTGCACCTTTATATATATCAGAAGCATCTCCACCAAATATTCGTGGCACATTAGTTTCATTTAACCAACTCGCAATAACAATTGGAATTGTCATTTCCTATTTAGTAGACTTTTCTTTAGCTCCTATTCAAGGATGGCGCTATATGTTCGGTTTAGCGGCAATTCCAGCTATAATTTTAGGTGTGGGGATGTTTTTTATGCCAGACAGTCCTCGATGGCTGATAAACAACAAAAACGTAGATAAAGCACGCAGTACATTAAAACAAATTCGAGAAAAGGAAAATGTAGAGGACGAGATAAAAGAGATTCAAACTAGCGTGGATAAACAAAAGGGTGGCAGGGGAGAATTATTCAGTCCATTAATAAAGCCAGCGATGATTGTTGGAGTCAGTTTGGCCATCTTTCAACAGGTGACTGGTATTAATACAGTTATTTATTATGCCCCTACAATATTTCAATTTGCAGGATTAAGATCCGCCTCAGCCGCTATTTTGGCTACTGTAGGAGTGGGTGCAGTAAATGTTGCAATGACTATAGTAGCAATCAAATTAATAGATCGGGTAGGTCGTCGACCGTTGCTTTTGGTTGGTGTAGCCGGTATGGCTTTCAGTCTGATTTTATTAGGCATAGTTTTCTTTATACCTGGTTTTCAAGGTATAATTGGAACGATGGCGGCAGTAAGTCTGATGATCTATGTTGCATTTTTTGCTATTGGTCTTGGCCCTGTTTTTTGGTTGTTGATCTCAGAAATATATCCGCTGAAGGTAAGGGGCTTGGCCATGAGCATAGTAACTGAAGCTAACTGGGGTTCTAATTTAATTATCGCTCTGACGTTTCTTACCCTGATTCAGTTATTAGGACGTCCAGGAACCTTCTGGTTTTACGCAGTAATTGGTATTGTAGCCTGGTTTTTCACTTATTATTATGTTCCGGAAACTAAGGGACGCACTCTAGAGGAAATAGAAGAACATTGGCGTGCTGGTAGACATCCACGTGAACTAGGAGGATAAGATAAGATGAAATGTGAAAAATCAGTATCTGACACTAATCCGCCTGGGTACCCAGGTATGACACCTAGTTGGACATCAAGTTCTAAAAGTGCTGTAGGTACTTCTAACACCAATGAAGGTCGAATCTGGTTTACCTTGTCTAGGGGAATCATCAATGAGGTATATTATCCAAGAATTGATCAGGTGAATACTCGGGATTTAGAATTTTTAGTGACAGATGGTTCTGAGTTTTTTGAAGAAGAAAAACAACATTGTAAACATCAGATCTTGCCCTTAGCACAAGGTGTGCAAGGATTTCGCCTCACAAATACTTCAAAGCAAGGGCGTTTTCGAATAATTAAAACTATTCTGACTGACCCAAGGCGAGATGTTTTGTTACAACAAGTACATTTCGAACCGCTTCAGGGACAACTAACTGACTATCATCTTTATGTACTTTTAGCACCACATATTAAAAATCATGGCTACAGCAACAATGGCTGGGTAGGCGATTACAAAGGTATACCTATGCTTTTTGCTCAACGAGAAGATATTGTCCTCGCACTCGCATGTTCTACCCCCTTTCTTGGCATGAGTTGTGGTTACGCTGGTTATAGTGATGGATGGCAGGATATCAATAAGCACAAATGTATGACCCAGTTCTAT
>JBHLOP010000204.1:0-4262 GCA_048940375.1 Promethearchaeota archaeon
CTAATATTATTATTTATTGAATATTCCATAAACACAAGGTTTATAAACTTCGTCGTACAGACTTTTATGTACCATAATAAATGTTTCCTGTCATTATGCGTTCTTACAAAACTTAATTACGATTATCGTTTGATATGAGGTGAAAATATTATGGAAAATTCTAGTGATTTAAAACTACGAGTATTAGAGGCTAGACAGCGAGATGTTGGGCGAGGAATTGCACGAATAGATCAGAATGTAATGACTGTAGTGAATCTTAGCTCTGGAGACGTTATTGAGATTATTGGTAAAAGGAAAACAGCAGCTCTCGTATGGCCTGGTTATCCAGATGACACTGGTACTGCGACAATACGTGTTGACAAGGCAACAAGAAGCAACGCAGGAGTAACCATAGATGACAAAGTAACAATACAGAAAGTAGTGGCAAGGCCTGCTGAGAAAGTAACATTTGCACCTACTGAACCCTTGAGGTTAATGGGCGGTGAGCAGTATTTGGGTAGATTCTTCCAGGGTAGACCTTTAATGAAGGGTGATCGAATACGGTTTGCGATTATGGGTAGACTTATTGAACTAGTTGTAACGGCTATTCAGCCATCAAACATTGCTGTAATTGTAGGTTCACAAACGCAAATTATTTTGAAAGCTGAACCCGTTAAAGAAATGGAGAGACGAATTCCAGCCGTTTCATATGAAGATGTTGGTGGTTTAGGATCTGAAATTCAGAAAGTTCGCGAAATGATTGAATTACCACTTAAACATCCTGAACTTTTCGAAAGACTGGGAATCGAGCCGCCCAAGGGTGTATTGTTACACGGTCCTCCTGGGACTGGAAAAACTCTTTTAGCTAAAGCAGTAGCAAACGAAACTGATGCATACTTCATTAACTTATCTGGTCCTGAAGTAATGAGTAAATTTTATGGTGAATCGGAAGCTCGTGTTCGCGAAATCTTTAAAGAAGCAGAAGAAAACGCGCCAAGTATTATTTTCCTTGATGAATTGGATGCTATTGCTCCAAAACGTGAAGAAGTAACCGGTGAAGTTGAAAGAAGAGTTGTAGCACAACTTTTAGCTTTGATGGATGGTTTAGAATCACGAGGCCAGGTAATAGTTATTGGTGCAACCAACAGAGTAAATTCACTAGATCCAGCCTTAAGAAGAGGAGGACGTTTTGACCGAGAAATTGAAATTGGTGTGCCTGATAAACATGGTCGCATGGAGATTCTTCAAATTCATACACGTGGGATGCCTCTTACTGAAGATGTTGATTTAGAAAAACTTTCAGAAGTTACACACGGCTTCGTAGGAGCTGATATAGCGACACTAGCGAAAGAAGCAGCGATGATTTCGTTGCGAAGAATCCTACCACAAATCGACTTAGAGGCAGTAGAATTACCTGTATCGGTGCTTGAATCAATAGAAGTTACGCAAAACGATTTTTTGGAAGCATTAAAAGATATTGAGCCATCTGCAATGCGAGAAGTGTTTGTAGAAGTTGCTAATGTGCATTGGTCTGATATAGGAGGACTAGAAGAACCTAAGCAGGAATTAAAAGAAGCTGTTGAATGGCCCATTAAGTTCCCAGAAGTCTTTCAGTATACAAATACAGAGCCACCTAAAGGGATTCTGTTATTTGGTCCACCAGGTACCGGTAAGACGCTTTTAGCTAAAGCAGTTGCTAATGAATCAGAGGCTAACTTTATTTCGATCAAGGGTCCAGAGGTCTTATCTAAATGGGTCGGCGAATCAGAAAGAGCAGTTCGAGAGATTTTCAGAAAGGCAAGACAAGCAGCCCCTGCAATAATTTTCTTTGATGAATTAGATGCGATCACACCACACAGAGGTATGGGCTTTGGCGATTCTCATGTTACTGAACGTGTTATCAGTCAAATTCTGACTGAGTTAGATGGACTTATTGAATTGGAAAATGTTGTCGTTCTCGGAGCAACAAATCGACCTGATATAATCGATGCAGCCCTCTTAAGACCAGGGAGATTCGATCGTCTAATTTATGTCCCCATACCTGACAAAACCGCCCGAGAAGAGATATTCAAAATCCATCTCAAGGGCAAACCACTTGCAGACGATGTAAATATTGCAGAGTTAGCCGAAATGACAGAAGGCTATGTTGGATCTGATATAGCTTCAATTAGTCGAGAAGCAGTTATGTTAGCAATCCGGGAATTCTTTGAGTCAGGCATTACACGAGAACAGGTAGAACAGGCGAAATACGTTAAAGTATTCAAAAAGCACTTTCTAGAAGCATTAAAAAATGTTAAACCAAGTGGAACGAAGAATCTTAAAATCTATGAATCCTTCATTGAGCAAGGTGCGAAAGATCAACGGCGAGCAAGGGCAGAGCCTACAGAATTCTACGGCTAGCCTCTTTTCTTATTTTTAACTGAAATTTTTTTCAAATTGACTATTTTTCCTAAAAACTAGGATTTTTTTCTATGCCCCGGTTACTCTAGCAGTTGTTGCTCGGGGATCTGTTGCTGCTATTATAACTGATACTGAATCTTGGTTAAATCCTTTGAATCCTTGGTTCCTTTGAATGTTTTCCAGGTGACTGCTAATCGCTCCTTCTTCCAAAAATTTATTGTACTGCTCTTTAGTAATCTTGTTATTTAAAAGCCTATCAAGTCGTTCTTTTCTCACTTTTCGTCTTTCAACTTCGCTGAATGCCTGCTTAAGAAACGGAAAGTATGAGAATGGTCGAAGCATTTCAACACGAGAAGCTTCAAGATCCGAAGTTGCTTTTTCGAAAATTAATCTTGCAGCTAAATGGTGTAAACCAGCGCCAAGCATGCTTTCTCCGTGTAACGCAACCCATAAGCCAACTGTTTTTAATTCATCTCTATCTGACATTTTTTGATGGGCAAAATCCTGTTCTTTTTCTTCTTTAGAAATATCTACGTCAGCGAATACGGCGATGTTGCAAACTGGGTGTTCTACAACTTGAGCACCCCATCCTGCTTTTTCTCCAGCAAAAAACTGCTCACGGCTTAAAAATCCCAAAGTTTCTAATATCTCGATAACTTGGGAGAAATTTTCTCTAGAATTACGATAAGTATGATGGTCATGGTTTCCAAAACCTAAACCGAGACGATCTTGCCGACCCTTTTGAATGTAACCTGCCCTATTTTGACGCTCCCAATATAGTCTTTCAGATCTGAAGAAGGCATCTGTAACTCTTTCCTTTTTCAAATTCTTAAGGAATCTTTTTATCAGTTCTAGAGTAGTTTTTATTCCTTCGTTATCCATTTCGAAGAATCTTTGTCTGCAACAAAAGGCCTCCATAGCCTTATTATATTCTTCGGCGTCTTTGACTTCTTCAGGAACAATAAATCCATTGTAACCTCGTCTTTCAACAGCTGAGAGAATATAGTCACCTTGAGAACTGACTATAGCTCTCCTATAAGGTGCGAGCATTTCGCCTTCTATTTTTAGGTGTTCTCCAGTCATTTGAATAAAATGGTAAAGTCTTTCAGGTTTTAGGGCGATTTCGGTTGCACTATTATTTGACAGTATAACTGGAAAATAAGTTGCACCAGGGAATATGTAAACTTGATTTCCTTCTAAAACTTCTAATCCATCGACTTCATGAAAACCAAAGTTTTCCAGATCTTTTTGAGTGATTGTTCTTTCAGGTAGAACAATATGATCAATCCAATCAAAGAAAAATGTTGAAGTCTCTTCATACATGCGAGCCGATAGTTTGCTGGCAATAACGTTATGTTCTAAGAAAATCGCGATTTGGTCGTTAAGAAACTTTTCTATCTGAGGATATACTCCCCAGTCGAATTCTTCGATTCGTTTAGACATAACCAATGATTTGGTTTTCTTCTCTAAAATAAATTCTGATGGTTACAATATCAGAATTTTACTATGAATTGCTTGAAATAGTGTTTTAACGCAACTAAAAAAAATGATCAAAAAAATTTTGTATTATTTAAGTCCTTTTGCGCTAACTATTTTTATGATATCGCCATCGCTTAATTCGTGGTTTTCACCAAGTCTTTTTCCAGTACGTGCATCTACGGCATGTATAAAGGTCTCTGCAAGATCAGTATGAATTTTTCCTGCAAATTCTTTAGCAGTTGTGCCTCTTTTAACCAGATATACATCAGGTAATACTCTTCCCTCTGAATCTGCAAATTTCGTCGTATCATGTACTGGGTATACCGTAATCATATCTAAAAGTTCAAAAACCGCTTTTTCTAGCGCTGCTTGAACACCTGTAGATCCATATTTTTCTAAAATCT
>JBHLOP010000205.1:0-4252 GCA_048940375.1 Promethearchaeota archaeon
AATGTGTGATAATTAATTCTCTTTGTAATTATTGTGATAGTTTTATCTTTTTAATTTTTAATTTCTGAAGACTCAGGATCTAGTATCCTAGATAAAAGATTTAGTTTAATAATGGACATTTGAAAAAATCTACGACAAATTAGTAAAACATTTTAAAGCGAAGATTCGAAGATTATGATTAACTCTAAAAGACAAGCTATATGGAGGGCTTTCCATAGAAGATGAATTAAGAGTAAGAAAGATACGTAATGGAACAGTGATTGACCATATTCCCGCTGGAAATGCCTTAACTGTCTTGAAAATTTGTGGTATATCTGGAAAGGAAGGTAACACCATTTCCATCGCGATTAATGTTCCAAGTAGCAAAGCTGGCCGAAAAGATATCGTGAAGATTGAAGATCGTGAATTAGAGCCGCAGGAAGTTGATATTATTGCATTAATCGCTCCTCATGCAACAATTAACATCATTCGAGACTTTAAAGTTGTAGAAAAAAATAGAGTGAAACTTCCTAAGACCGTAAAAGCATATCCACGTTGTATTAATCCCAATTGCGTCACTAATACGAAGGAACCCGTAGAACCGCATTTTATAATCAGAAGCGAGGAACCCCTTCGCATACGCTGCCATTACTGCCATGTAGTGATGGCGCGTGACGACATCGTTAAGAACCTCTAATTGCTTTACTACAACAATTCCTGTAAATAGTTACTCTCAAATCGTAAATTTATCCATACAAGTTAAACATATAAGTCTGGAGTTTTTTTATTGGTGAAGCCTAATAATTTCACGTAAGGTATTAATATTATCTTTTATTGGATTACGAAATTCAGGTGAGATTAAATGTTTACGTATGTTGTGTGTGTTGTCGGTCCGAAGAGAAACGTCGGTAAGACAACTTTAATAGAAGGACTGGTGAAAAACTTGAATTTGCAAAAGGGTCTTCGCGTTGGAACAGTTAAACATATTCATGGTTCATTCGACACGCCACACAAAGACACATGGAAACATATTACGGCGGGAGCTTCTGCTACGGGAGTAATAACCGATTCTGAGCTTCTTACTATTTGGAATTCATCAGGACTCCCTATAATTCCCGAAAGTGTATTAGACAAACTACCAAAGAATTTAGATTATGTTATAATTGAGGGATTTCGCCATTCAGAGTACCCGAAAATTATCGTTGCAAACGCTGCTGAAGATTTGAAAGATATTAATCTAAGAAACATTATTGCTTTGTCAGGAAGGATAGTTGAAAAACCGGAAGAACTCAAGAAATTAAACCTCGATGTTCCAGCCATAAAAATTAACGAAATTGAGAAATTTGTTGAGTTACTTGAATCTCAGATGCAGACTATTTTTGTCAATCAGTTGCCAGGCATCGATTGTAAATCTTGTGGTTTCAACACATGTGAAGAACTTGCTAACGCCGTCCGTGCAGGTGAAGCAGACATAAGACAATGTGTAACAATGTTCACGCAAGTTGACTTGGCAATAGATGGAAAGACTATTGTGATGAAAGGGTTTGTTCAAGATTTGTTCAAAGCAGTAGTAATGGGAGTTATAAAGGAATTAAAAGAAGTTCCCGAAAAAATACGAGAGATCAACCTTCAAATTCGACTTGGGTGAATTTCCTCGCAAGGTGTTCTAAGTGCCTCGCTACGCACTTAAGGTTTTCTACATCGGAACGAATTATTATGGATTTCAAAGGCAGACAAATTTAAAGACTGTTGAAGGATGCATTTTTAAAGCATTTCAAAAGGCAGAGTTGCTTGATAACCCACAATCATTTCGTTATAGGGCTGCGGGTAGAACTGACAGAGGAGTTCATGCTCTAGGGCAAGTAATTGCTTTTTCAACTTCTAGAAAGGTAAGATTAGGCCAATTAAATGCATATTTGCCGGAAGACATACGCTTTTGGGCAATTTCAAGTGTTCCAGAGGGATTTAATCCTAGATTTGATGCAAATTCTAGACATTACAAATATTTCCTGTCCTATGAGGAGACTATGAATATAGAAGAAATGAAATTCGCTGCAAATCACCTAATCGGAATTCATAATTTTAAAAATTTTTCAAAAATCAACCACCATGTTAATCCAATAAGGGAAATTATTCAGCTAAAACTCACACAATTAAATAACATCCTTCAATTTGATATCATAGGAAAGAGTTTCTTATGGGAAATGGTACGAAAAATCGTTTTTGCGCTAGCATTGGTTGGCAAACGATTAATGAATTTAAGTGAATTCAACAAACTCTTGGATCCAAACTCAGCTATCAAAAGAGGAATCCCCCCAGCACCCGCATGGGGTTTGTTGCTTTATGATATACATTATTCTGCAATTAATTTTGAGAAGGATTATAGGATCATTAAAGAATTGACCTCTCATTTGAAAGATGAAGTTTCTCGATTATCATGCTTAAAAAAAGTCTTAAATGAAATGTGTAGGGGCATAAATTGATTTTAGCAACTTTATACCATCTTTTTGAGTGCCCTTAAGTCATGGTTTCAATCGTTCTAAAACGATTGCGGGACATACTCTCTCTACTCCTTTAAGAGTGCTTATTTCTTCAATATATTCAGTTAATTTGCGTTCCTTTGCCCAGATCTCCGCAATGATGTGATGATCGCCTGTGCTTAATTTTACGGAGTGTATTTCTTCGAACTTGGTTAGTTTTTCTGCCACTTCAAGTAGTTTAGCTGGATCTGTATCTACTCCAACAATAGCTACAGAATAACCCATAGCAACGGGATTCAGCTGCACTGAAAAATTGGAAATGATTCCATTCCGCATCATTTCCTTAATTCTTTTTCTTACTGTCGATTCAGTTTTCCCAATTTTTTCAGCTATGGCGGTATAAGTTTGGCGACCATCTTTTTGCAATTGTTCAACAATTTTTAGGTCAGTATCATCAAGCATCTAACGTCCTCGTAAAGATTATATTACCCTAATATCTAGTTATTTTTATACCTTGTATTTATATAAATCGCAAAATTGATGTGCAAAAACGGAAATCAATATATTAGTCGACTAGTAATATAATACTGAAGACGAATTCCCACATTATGTTCACGAATTACTAAATTATCTTCACGAAATCCGATAATATCTTGCACCTTTTATCGCAAAATTGTGGGCATTGAAAGGAGGTTTTGTTCTGGTTACTGCTGAAGTAGTAATGCGAGCTTTGGGAAATAATATTTGTGCAAAGGTGTTATATCGACTCTACAAACATGGAACCACTGATATCGAAACCATTATGAAAACTGTTGATTACGCTCCTCGATATCGAAGCAAATTTTTGTCAAGATATCTTTTACGACTTCAAGGACAAGATTTAGTAGAAATAACCGGCGATCTATGCCTGCCGACGCCTATAGGCGTTTTAACAGTAGATATTTTAGGCAAGCTCAAAATTTCTGAGGTAAGCGGTAAAGTACAAAGTATTAAGGCACTCCGACAACCCAAAACTAACAAACAGTTGCAAAAAATCTTAGATGTTTCACGTACATTTGCATCTATATTGCTACGACAACTGAAAGAAGCAGAAATTGTACAAACAGAAAGAATTAGATACAAAATTAGAGAGATCACAACAGAAGCGGAATTAGAAAAACTACCAACTTACTATTCAGAAATTATAAAAGCCCTTACTAAAGGAAATCCAGAAAGATTCAAACTGACATCCGAAGAAATCGCCAATATAACTGGTTTAGCCGAAAAAAGCGTTCAAGCTCGCCTCTCAGAACTTTCAAGACGGGGCGTCATAGTTAAGGCAGGACCGAGCCCCTTACCGGATGATTTTTTTGTCCTCTATTATAAGCTTACAGGGAAAGGCGAAAGGATATTAAAATCCTTAGATAAATTTGAACGTCTTACGCAATTTGTTAAAATAATTGAACATTCCTCAATATGCGAGAATATAGCAGTATCAGAAGAAGAACTTTGGAGATATATCTCCGACCAAGTAGGCTTTTCAGTAAATACTTTTGAGGTAAGATCTGTTATTAATATACTAAAACGATTAATGCGTTTGCAAGGAGATACAATTGAAGGATACTGCAAGAAGGGTAAAATAGCTCACTCACGAAAATCCGATTGGCATACTGACCGATTTGCATCAACTTTGAGTGAGCAAGGATAATGCATCTAGCAATTTCTTGATTTCTTCTTCAGTATTATAGAAATGCGGTGAAATTCTAAGCCCTCCCGCACGTGAAGAAATGACGATATTATCCTCTTTGAGTTTT
>JBHLOP010000206.1:0-1138 GCA_048940375.1 Promethearchaeota archaeon
AAGAAAAAGAAGAAGAAAAAGAAAGGCAAAGATAAGAGAATGTATGAGAAGAAAAAGCCGCCTGAGGGGTAGATATGAACGAAAATATTCATTTTATAGAAAAAAAAGTCGCAACAAAGAATCTAGCACTAGGAAAAACTGTCTATGGGGAGCGTCTATTTCAATTCGAAGGGGAAGAATACCGTGAATGGGATCCATATCGTAGTAAATTTGCTGCAGCCATACGAAAAGGGTTAAAACAAATTCCAATCCAACCAGAAATGCATGTACTTTACTTGGGAGCAGCATCCGGCACAACAGCTAGTCATGTTTCGGATCTTGTAGGATCAGAAGGTATCGTGTACTGCGTAGAATTTAGCCCTCGTGCAATGAGGGATTTGTTGCGAGTATGTGAAAGTAGATCCAATATGATACCCATTTTGGCAGATGTGCGTTTTCCAGAGACATACAGGATGTTTATTGGACCTGTAGATGTGATTTATCAAGATGTTGCCCAGCCTGCTCAGGCGATAATTTTAGTTGATAACGCTAAGTTATTTCTTAAACATAGAGGTTTTGCTATGCTAGCTATTAAGGCAAGAAGCATAGATTCCTCCAAAGAGATATCTAAGATATTCTCAGAGGAAATCGATATACTTAAAAAAAGTGGTTTCGTAGTGGAAGAGAACATTGAAAGTTTGAAACCTTTTGATAAAGATCACTGTATGGTGATAGGTCAACTTATTTCCTAAAAAAAGTTTTACCGCAACAAGAACAGATAATTTAAGATAAGACAAAAGGAGGGAAGTTCATGAAGATAGTAATTATTGGTATAGGCGGAGTAGGAGGATATTATGGAGGGAAGCTAGCACAGAAATATGGCAGCACAGGTGAACATGATATTTTTTTCGTAGCTCGTGGCGAGCATTTAGCCGAAATCAGGAAAAATGGACTCAAAGTGATAACTCAGGAGGAGGGGGAATTTACAGCGATACCTACTATTGCAACAGATGATCCAAAAGATCTAGGATTAGTAGATCTTGTGTTCTTCTGTGTAAAGACTTATGATCTTGAAACTGCAGCACAACAACTAATAGACAATATCCACGAAAAAACTGTAGCTATTACCATCCTCAATGGAGTCGATAACACAGATAGA
>JBHLOP010000206.1:1238-4236 GCA_048940375.1 Promethearchaeota archaeon
GAGGAATAATTTTACCTAAGGATATCATTCCATTGTCCTTGGATAAGGTGTCCGGCTTTCCATATGAGACAAAAACTTCGATGCAAAGAGATTTCGAAAGTGGAAGAAAAACAACAGAAATTGAGACTTTTACTGGTTATATTGTAAAAGCTGGCAAGGAATTAGGAGTGGAAACACCATTATATCAGGAAGCCTATAATGAACTCCTCAAGAAACTTACCTAATGTATGGAAAAGAACGTATATTAAAAAAAACAGGTGCATTAGCGTGAAATTCATCTAATCTGCTTTTATAGATAGTTGCACTTCTCGTATGTCTGAAGGGATATCTCGCAACTCGTTAATAAGACCAAATACGACACTACGAAAGACTGCTTTGACAAATGGATGAAGTTCTATTTCATCACCATTTATTTGTAATTTAACTTCCATAGAAAACCTCCTTTCTTAGAATGTAAGAAAATGGAAACTTATGGAGTATTTCCTCAACGACTTTGGTAAGCGTAAGCATAAATTTATAAATCTCACGTACAGATTGAGTAGTGAGGTGAACAAGAAATGCCAGGTTCGCATGGTTCATTAACTAAAGCAGGTAAGGTTCGCTCCCAGACACCAAAGGTTGAAGGTAAAGAGAGACATTCACCAATACCTAGAATGCGAAATAAGAAAAATTATCTTAAACGTTATGTAAAAGGGCGCGAAGTTGGCCATCATCGGTGATGGATAACAACTAATCTTTCTTTAAATTCGTTAATTTACATCTTATTAATTTTAACACGAGTATTAATTTTCTATCAAGGCAGTGACAGAAGGTGAAATCAACTCCTAAGAAATCTATAGATATTTTATACAAACTAGATATCGCAAGAATAAATAATCATCTTCCACGACAATATAAGACTCTTGATACACTTTTAAAAGAAGACAGACCTTCTGTTTTGACTAAAGATGGGACAAAATTTACGTTTGATAAAAATGAGTTAAAAGAAGTAGAGTCACAATTGCCGAAAGAGTTTCATTCTCAACTGAAGTTGCCTTTTCTTTTTATTCGTCGTACTGATCTCGGGAAAGCTATTTTTGTTCTACGCGGCGGACAACTCGAAAATGTAATAGTTCGAAAACTCATTGACGAGATTGAGGGTCCTATCAATCAATACAAAATATTTAATATTTCCAATCTTCCTAAATATTTCTACTGGGCGGATATACTTGCGTTTCGGAAAAAATTTAAAACACTTCATGCAATCGGGTTTAGCGCCAGCACTAGCACCGTCTAACTCCAAGTGTGTTGCGGGTAAAGGTTCTTACTTTCACCTCAATACGCCTCTAAGTACTCTTCCTCAAGATGGTCCAGTGAAAATCATGGGAATTGATGAGGCAGGTAGAGGGGCAGTTTTAGGGAATTTAGTTATTGCTGGATTATCTTTCAAGAAGGAAGACGAAGATCAACTCATCAAGATAGGTGTAAAAGACTCAAAAAAACTGACTGCTAAGAAAAGAGAAGCACTGTTTCCCGAAATTATGAATTTATGCAAAGAATGTAAAATTATAGAGATCGAACCTCAGGAGATTGATGATTCAGTTTTCGATATTAATTCGAACTTAAATCTCCTTGAAATAAATAAAATATGCGAAATAATTAATGCAATTCAACCGTCTATTGTGTATATTGATGCCCTAACTTCAGATTCAAAAAAATTTGCATACACACTGAAACAATACTTAGTTCAAAGGCATATTACACTAATTGCAGAAAATAATGCAGATGAAATATATCCTATAGTTTCGGCAGCATCAATTGTTGCTAAAGTCACGCGAGATAATTCACTTAATAGTCTAAAAGAAGAGTTTAATTTGCCTCATATAGGAAGTGGTTATCCTTCTGATCCTAAAACAATAGACGCTCTGAAACAGTGGATAAAAAATAGAAATATTCCTTTTTTTGTACGAAAAAGCTGGCATACCTTTGTTAAAATGAGAAATTTGCAGAAAAATTCTAAAATTACACAATTTTTTGATGTTCGAGGGGAACGCTAACTAGAACTACCTTTACGCTTCTTAATCGTTCTTTTTAATTCATTTGGAGTCTCAAATTTTGATAATTCTTTGAGTCTCATAATTGGCACGCCTTCTATATTTTTGGTTGATGACCCTTCCAACACGAACATTGCTATTTTTCTCGTGATATCAGAGATGCTGCCTGTTATTTGAACCCTCTTTTTGATATTTTTTTCTGATTTGTGTCCTACACCAGCAATAATCAACTTTGAATTCTCGTTCTCTGTTTCTGTTTCTTTTTCTTTTGTAAGCGCATCAAATGGCGTACATTCGGTCCAGAACACATCAAAACCAATATCTAGTAATTTTTCTTGAATATTTTGTTCAAAATCGTCAATCTTTGCTGGGGTATGCTGTTTTAAAGTACCGAAGTCGTACTCTAAAAGATCAATTGGTAAGCTTAAGTCAGTATCAAGAACTTTTTCTAGTCTCAGAAGGTTTTCTTTACTGGCATCCATTGTTCCACGTTCATACTCGTAGATGCAGCGTTCTGAAACACCAATTTTTTCTGCAAGTTGAGCCCGTGATAAATTCTCTTCTTCTCTTCTTTCTCTTAAGGTTTCTCCAAGAATTTGCGCGTAAAGGCCACCACGTTTCGCAAAAACTTTCGGAAAGAATTCATGAAATAGAATAGACGCTAATGTAGGAGGATTTACTGCAGGAACCGAATATCTTTTGTAAACTACGCCATCTTCTAATGGTTCTCTGTGCGTTTTTTCTCCAACAAGCAAAGGCGTTCCTGAAAACAAATTACCCAGAAGTTTCAATTCATTTGCATGATACTGTTGTAGACTGTCGATATTGATTAAAACTTTAATAAGCCATAATATTACATCCTTTCGAGCAATAAAATCAAAACAAGTAGATTTAAGATTACACTGTCCACTGATAGCAAACTCTTTTTGAACAAACAGTTTCTGCACGTAGTCAGCGAGTTCAGA
>JBHLOP010000015.1:0-17936 GCA_048940375.1 Promethearchaeota archaeon
GAGAATTCAATTCCTAGAAATCTCAGAGGTGTATCACATCCAGATCGGATGCAACAATAATTTTTCCATCGAAAAAAGCTCGTGCTTGCGCAATTAATGATGCCTTTTCCTTAAAATATTTCTCTGGCCAGTGGATTAATACTAAAGCTTCTTTAACACCTGCCTTTTTGGCAAGTTTTCCTGCGTCTCCAGGAGTAGAATGTCCATATTTATGTGCTAACTCTTCCATTTCATTTGGAAATGACGCCTCGTGAATCAGCACATCACAGCCTCCTGATAGATTTTCAATTCTTTCGTTTGGACGTGTATCGCCAGAATAACATACACATGCTTTACGACGAATTCTATAGGCCATGCTTCGTATTTGGTGATCTGATTCGATTGCTGAAATATCTTCAGTAATCATGCTACCACCGATAAATTCAGTAAATTTTAAATCAAATGTTAGAGCTTGAAGAGGGGTCTTCATCAATTCCAAAAGAGAAATGGTTAGGTCTTGAATTCCTTCAGGTCCTATTATTTCAAGCGGCAACTTTCTTTCATTTTGCCACATCGTCCAGATCAAGCCTGGGAGACCGGATACATGATCTTGATGAAAATGAGTGATACAAATTCGTTCGATCTTGTTTAGATCGTAATTCATCTGCAATAGCCGTTGTGTGACACCTTCTCCTGCATCTAACAATAAATCATCATCAATAAGGAGTGAAATATTCACTCGATCTGCTGTTATTATACTTCCGCTTGTACCCAGAAATGTGATTTTCATCAAATCACCTCAAGGAGATTACCTCTCTTTGAAGGGAGAAGAATTATTAATTTAAATACTTTGCCAACATTTACTTGCGGTCTGTCTGTATGTTATGAAAAATCCAAGATTAGAAAACGTTAGGTTACCGGTTGAAATACGACTCTCGTTTTAAGTTATTTAGCTGGTCTGCTCTTGAGGATACGAAATAACTCAAAATCTTGACAATCGCGTACATGAAAAATATAAATGTGATATATTTGCATATATACTTTAATACGAGAGTACAAGAAAAACGAAATAATCTTGGGAGTAGAAATATTGCTTTAGGAGCGTAACGGGGAAACTTATACTAAATTTGGGAGGGCAAAAGCACAAGCTTAGATATTGCAAAAAGAACCATTCTCTTTCACGTATTCCTATTTAACTGTCAGATCTATGAGGATTCAAGATATGACTAACAAAAACCCTGACCTTACGGAGTTTGAAAGATTAGAGAAAGCACTTAAAGAGAGTGAAAAGAAGTATCGCTCACTTTTTGAGAATTCCAAAGATGCAATTTATTTTAATACACGAGAGGGCACGGTTGTCGATGCCAACAAGGCTGCGTTGGAGTTGTTTGGATATACCAAAGAAGATCTACTCCATGTGAATGTTATAGATATGTATGAGAATCCAGCTGATAGGCTCAAGTTCCAGCAAGAAATAGAGGAAAAGGGTGCGGTTAGAGATTATGAGATAAGGCTTCATGGGAAGGATGGGAAGGTTCATGACTGCCTGCTCACTACGGCTGTGTGGAGGGACAATGATGGTAGCATTCTAGGAGATCAAGGACTCCTCCGCGATATTACCGAGCAAAAGAGGCTTGATAAGGCGCTAAGGGAATCGGAAGACAAACTCAGAACTCATGCCGAAAACCTAGAAAAACTTGTTGAAGAAAGAACCTTGGAACTTAAAGAGTCAGAGGAACGCTATAGAGGGTTATATGACTCATCCATAGACGGCATTGCCTCTACGAGTATGGATGGACACATTATAGAGTGCAATCAAGCCTTTTCTGATATGTTTGGCTATCCGAAGGCAGAAATTAAACGAATGAATTATCTGGAATTCATTCCTGGTAAATGGCGGGATATTGTCGCACGAATCATTAGCGAACAAATACTCCCAAGAGGGTTTTCAGATGTACTTGAAATAGAAGGCTGCAAAAAAGATGGAGTGATCTTTCCTGCCTCTGCAAGAATATGGGTCATTAAGAATGAGGATGGCAGACCTGCCCGAATGTGGGTTCTTGTCCGTGATATCACAGAACGAAAAAAATTGGAGGGTAAACTGAAAGCATATACTGAAAAACTCAAAAGGCTTGATGAAGAGCGAGCTGAAGAACTACGGCGAAAAACTGTAGAACTCGAAGCCCTCAACAAAGAACTTGAGGCTTTCAGTTATTCTGTCTCACATGATTTGCGTGCACCGCTAAGAAGTATTGACGGTTTTAGCAAAGCGTTATTGGATGATTATATCGACGTATTAGACGCAGAAGGAAGAGATTATCTTCAGAGAGTTCGTAAAGCGACCAAACGCATGGCAGAAATCATAGATGAGTTATTGGCATTGGCGAGGGTTACACGTACTGAAATGCACCGTGAGAAAGTTGATTTAAGTAAAATGGTGCAGGAGATTTTGACAGAACTACAAGAATCAGAACCAGAACGTCAGGTAGAGTTCATTATTGCGCCAGGGTTGGTAGCAGATGGTGATGCGAGACTTCTCAGATTAGTTTTTGATAATCTTCTAGGAAATGCTTGGAAGTTTACTGGAAATAAGTCAAATGCAATGATAGAATTTGGAGTTACTTGGAAAGGGATCGATAGGGTGTTTTTTGTGCAAGATAACGGGGCAGGGTTCAATATGGAATATGCAAACAAACTATTTGGAGCTTTCCAGCGCCTTCACTCGCCAGAAGAGTTCCCAGGAATCGGCGTTGGACTAGCTACTGTGAAACGCATTATTAATCGTCATGGAGGCCGTGTATGGGCTGAAGGCGAGGTGGGTAAAGGCGCGACTTTCTATTTTACCCTTTAATTAAATGGAGGAAAAAGTATGGATAAAGAAATTATCCTTTTAGTGGAAGACAATCCAGATGATGTACTTTTAACCAAGAGAGCGTTCAAGAAAAGCAATATTTTAAACGAATTAGTGGTGGCAAGCGATGGTGTTGAAGCATTGGATTACCTATTCGGTACTGGTGCTTATGAGGGTCGTGATTTAAGCATTATGCCAGTACTTATTTTGCTGGATCTGAGATTGCCTAAACTTGATGGTATAGACGTATTAAGGCGTATTAGAGATGATGAAAGAACAAAACTAATTCCTGTAGTTGTTTTAACTACTTCAAAAGAACAAAAAGACCTAATTAAAAGTTATAGCCTTGGTGCCAACAGTTACATTCGCAAACCAGTAGATTTTGACCAATTTGTTCAAGCAGTGCGTCAATTGGGGTTATACTGGGTACTTTTAAATGAACCACCACCAGTTATAAGGAGGGATTAAATGGGCTTACCGCTCCGCGTTTTGATAGTTGAAGATTCAGAAGATGATGCTACATTACTGGTGCGTGAACTAAGGCGCGGAGGATACGAACCGACCTTTGTACGCGTGGATACGCCTGAAGCTATGAAGTCAGCACTCACTAATCAGACATGGGATATTGTTATTTCTGACTATGTTATGCCGAAATTTAGTGGTATCGCCGCTTTGAAACTATTTCAAGAAAGTAGACTCGACTTACCATTCATTATTATGTCAGGCAAGATTGGGGAGGATTTCGCGGTAGAAGCTATGAAAGCTGGTGCTCATGACTATATTGTAAAAGGCAAAACGGCGCGACTTATTCCCGCAATCCAGCGGGAGATGCGAGAGGCGGAGGTAAGAAGGGAGCGTAAAAAGGCTGAATATGCTTTGGAAGAGATCGCAAGGAGATTTCGAAGAACATTTGAAGCCATTCCCGATCCTGCATACCTCTGGGAGAGACGATCAGATTGGCACATAATTTTGACTCAGGCGAACAAGGCTGCATATAATTTGACTGTCGGTGAAATCGGAGATTCTATTGGTATTGAAGTAGAGAAGTTATATCCTAAAATGGTAGAAAAACTCAATCTCGCAATGGATACTGGGCATACTCAAAGAGAGGAAATGTTCCTTAAACTCCCCACGGGGGAGGAAAGATGGTTTCTTGTTGATCACGCGAAAACTGATGAAGATAGTGTTCTGACAATAACTAAAGACATTACTGAGCATAAGAAAGCTGATGAGGCACTTCGTGACAGTGAGGAGAGATACAGGTCACTTTTTGAAGATTCTAGAGACGCGATCTATATTGTCACACGAGATGGCTATTATATCGACGGAAACCAGTCTCTGGTGGAACTCACTGGATATACAAAGGAAGAATTACTTAAGCTCAACGTTCTGGAAACTTATGTTAATCCTGCCGACAGACTAAAATTTCAACACGAAATTGAACGAAATGGATCAGTTAGAGATTTTGAAGTCAAGTTACGTAAGAAGGATGGGACAGAGTTTGATTGTCTACTCTCTTCAACTGTAAGGAAGGCCAGTGACGGAACCATTCTGGGATATCAAGGCATCGTTCGTGACATTACTGAGCGCAAGAAAGCTGAGGAGGCACTTCGTGAGAGTGAAGAAAGATATCGCTCTCTTTTTGAAGCATCTAGAGACATGATCTATATAAGAAACAAAGAAGGAAATTTCGTGGATATAAACCCAGCTGGATTAAAAATGTTTGGTTATACCAAAGAAGAGATGCTTAATTTGAATGTCATGGAACTTTATGTTGACCCGACAGAACGGATCAAGTTTCAGCAAGAAATAGAGCGCAATGGATCAGTTAAAAACTATGAAGTGAAACTCCGAAAGAAGGATGGGACTGAAATAGAATGTCTAGCTACTTCGACAGTAAGGCTGGACAGATATGGCAATATATTCGGGTATCAGGGCATTGTTCGTGACATCACAGAACGTAAGCAAGAAGAAGAAAAGATGAAACGATATACTAAAGATCTTGAAAAGATCGTTGACGAGAGAACGGGAGATTTAAAGGAAGTACAGAGACTGTTGTATAATATTTACTATAAATTATCCTAAGTTTTTTAATTTAACATTGGTAAACTTGAATGGCTGTTATGGTTCACTCATCAGTCAAGCTCGTTTAATTTTTTTTAAAGGCCACCAACTCTGCAGATTATTGCCATCACATACAGAATTCGACTCTCTAAAGATTATATGAAAAGTATAAAAATACGAAAAACGCACAGTATCTCTTTGTTATAATTATACATTGCTAATTGTAAATTTGGAGGGGAAATATATGGCAGAAATATTAGAAAAAATTCCTGCTGAGACTAAGTGGGCAATAACCTCTAATGTCTTAGCTAGTGCCTTAGTAGTACGAGGAGAAAAGGTCATAGCACCTGTTTTGGGAAAATTGAAATGGCTAGAGATAAATAATGAAGTCTATGGTGAAGGCGGTAAACTGATGTTTCCACAGATTAAAGAAGAATTTAATTTTCCAGTAGGAGATGCAACAGAAGCCGCTAAATTTGCTATGCTCGCCTTAATGTTGTTGATGGGACCTGAGACAGAAAGCGAACTGATCGAAGCAACGCCTGAAAGAGCTGTAGTCAAGACAACTAAATGTCCATTTTGGGAAAGATATCAGGAGAATGAGGTAAATCCTGAGCTTATCCCTTGTGAAATAGGACATCAGGCGTTTTGTGAAGAAGGATTTAAGGCAATAAATCCCAACGTAACTTTTAAACTTGTTAAGGCACGACCAAGCGGAGAGTCATACTGCGAAGGGATCTACGAATTTAAGTAAACTCCATACATACACTGTTGAACTGCTGAAATGGTGCATATGAATGGCAGCAGATTTATTGGAGAAGATCGCACCTGAAAGATGCTGGGAAATAACTGCTAAAATTCTGTCCGCATTGATGGTATTGAGAGGAGAGAAGAGTGTTGCTCCTCTTATGGGTAAAGGTGAGGGGGTTTTTGCACCTGTCATGGGCGCGGAAAAATGGCAAGAGATCCACGAGAAGATATTCGGAGACGGCGGTGAAAATTTATGTTTGTGGGTCAAAGAAACTTTCAATATACCAGTAGAGGAGATTAATGGTGCAATTAATGTAATTGAAGTCGCTTCAAGATTACAACAGGGCCCTGAACAGGAGTGGGAATATGCCGAGAAAACTCCCGAAAGAGCCATTTGCAGAACAACCAGATGTACGTGGATGGAAAGGTACAAAGATTATGAAGTAGATTATACGCTTATCCCTTGCGTCCGTGGCTGTCCAGCATGGTTTGAAAGAGCGTTTAAGGCGATCAACCCTAAGCTAAATTACAAGGCTACAAAGCAAATGCCAAGAGGAGATCCTTACTGCGAGCATATCTACGAGTTTAAAAATGAGTAACTCTTAAACTTAATGAATTTAATCAACTAAAAATGACTGGAGGAAAAACTAGAGTATGGAAAATAATTTTGTGATGTTAAAGGGAGAAAAATATTATGTAAAAAACGGCATGTTAGACCTTAGCAGGAAAGAAATTACTGATCTCACAGAGATCAAGGGATTGGAGTCCCTGACTAATCTCCAAGAACTTACTCTTAGTTGGAATCAGATAGAAGATACCAAGGGATTAGAAAAAGTCACGAGTCTCCAACGACTAGACCTTACTGGGAATCAAATCAAAGAGATCAGCGGATTGGGACATCTCAAGACACTCCAGATGTTATTTCTTGGACATAATCAGATAGAGGAACTTAGTGGACTGGAACGTCTATCTAACCTACAAAAACTAGAACTTTTCGATAACCCGATCAAAGAAGAAGAAAGAATCTTACTAGAACGCCGTGCGCAGGATATTGTGAAATACACTCAAGAAAAAGCAGAAGGAAAAGCAGATATAGGATGTGTGACATTTCAAGGGGAACTTCATTATGTAAAAGATGGCATTTTGAATCTATACAAGAAAAGAATTACTGATATCTCTGAAATTAGGGGGTTGGAGCACCTTTCTAATCTTAAGGAATTACATCTTCATAATAGTTTCATTGAGGAAATCAAAGGATTGGAGCATTTAACCAACCTGCAGGAATTAGACCTTCGCTGGAATCAGATCGGAGAAATCAAGGGATTGGAAAACCTCACTAATCTCAAAGCACTACACCTTGATCGCAATCAAATCAAAGAGATTGCAGGATTAGATAATCTTACTAATCTTCAACACATTTGTCTAAGTAATAATTTAATACAAGAGATCAAGGGATTAGAGCACCTCTCTAATCTTAAAATATTATGTCTGCATAATAACTATATAGAAGAGATCAAGGGATTAGAAAATCTCAAAAATCTAGAAAAATTAAGCATTGGTAATAAGATACGAGAAATTAAAGGATTGGAAATTCTTATTAATCTCAAAGAGCTAAGTCTTTGGAATAATCAGATAAAAGAGATCAATGGTTTAGAATCGCTCGCTAATCTCCAAGAACTTGATCTTAGAGGGAATCCATTAAGAGGCTATGAAAAAGAGTTAATTGCACGAGATGCTCAAGAGATTGTAAGTTACTGTCAAGAAAAGGCAAAGAAAGAAAAGCCTGGATTTCTAAAGAGGTTATTTGCGTACTAAAGCGAATTTAAGAAGGTGTTGCACGAAAGAGTAGTATTTTATTATCCCAGGATTTAGTGTTCTTAGAATTATATCTTTTATCTAAAGTAATTCTCGAAAACCTACTATTAGGTGATTATCTGAAATCATCCGCTTATATTTTTGTCAATTTGAGTCCTGAAGTAGGTGAAGATTCACTTGAAGATCTAAGGAATTTAAAAATAGTCCGAGAAGTTTCTCTTATTCTTGAGCCTTTTGATTTAGTGATTAAAGTTGAAGGAGATAGTAAACAAGAAATCGAGGCATTTGCAAACGAATTGAATGAGATGACGGGTTTTGAAGAGATCTTGGTGTCTCCAACGATTAAATCATTGAAGAGGAAAACTGGAACAAAACAAGTGAAAATGAAGGAGTTGCCTCTTGAAGAACGCAATAGATGTTTTGACGAAGTTTTAAGAGGATATACGAAGAAAGAAGCGATAGAAGAAGCAAACCGATGCCTGCGTTGCAAAAAACCAACTTGCGAAAAAGGATGCGTTCTCGGCATGCCTATATCTTCTTATAACGAAGCCTATGATGCACATGGCTTCGTAGGACTTATTGCTGAAGAACGGTTTGAGGACGCTTATCGCTTACTAATAACTAAATATGCATTTCCTGGCGTATCTGGACGTATATGTCATCACCCTTGCGAAGATAGGTGTGTGCAAGGAGTGAAGGGACAGCCTATAGCAATATCCAAACTTAAACGATTCGTTGCGGATTATATGTATGAACAAGAAAAAAAACATAAAGTGAATACGCGAGAATACTTTGCGGAGTTAATACAAGGAATAGAGAACAAAGATCAACAAGTTGCTATAATTGGATCTGGACCTGCAGGATTGGAAGTTGCTTATGAACTCGTAAGATTGGGCTATAAGGTGACGATTTTTGAAGAAATGCCAGTTTTAGGAGGAATGCTACACTGGGAAATCCCTGACTATCGCTTACCCGTCGCCGTGCTTAAAAAAGAGATAGATAATCTATTAAGTCTAGGTATTGAAGCAAAAACAAATATTCGAATTGAAAACATTGATGATCTCTTTTCACATGGCTATGACGCCGTTTTCATAGGTATTGGAGCCCCTACTCCAAGAAAACTGGGAATTCCTGGTGAGGATTTAGAAGGCATATATCCTGGTGAATTATTTTTGAAAGATGTTAATCTTGGGAAAAAAATTGATTTTTCAGGTAAGAAAATCGTAGTAGTTGGTGGAGGAAATACCGCAATAGATTCCGTAAGAACCGCATTAAGACTCGGGGCAAAAAAGGTATCTCTAGTTTATCGAAGAAGCCGGCGAGAAATGCCCAGTTTTATTACTGAAATAATTGAAGCTGAGAGAGAAGGAATCCTCTTTTTCTTTCTTACCTCAGCAATAAGGCTCATTGGAGCTAATTCGATTGAAATGGTTGAATGTATACGCACAAAACTTGTTGCCACTGATGAGAGTGGGCGAAAACGTCCTATTCAAATTGAGGATTCTGAATTTTTTCTTGAGGCAGATGTAATAATACCAGCAATTGGGCGAAAACCAGCTCTTGAATGGCTTAATGATATAAAACAATCCAAATGGGGAACTATTGCAATCGATTTACACGGTTCAACATCAAGAAAAGGAGTATTTGCTGGCGGTGATGTAGTTAATGGCGCTTCAACATCTGCAGAAGCAATGGCTAGTGGAAAATTAGCAGTGCAAGGTATCCATTCGTATCTTCAGCAAAAATCTTAATTAAATGATATGTTCTTTTTTAAACTTTGTTTTCATCAACCTTTTTTATCTAAATTCAATGATAAGACTTTAGCGGCGTAACAAATCGAATTTATCTTTCAAGAAAATATAAAAGTCACATCTTAGTATAACTTGGAGGTGGAGAGGACTTAAAGTGAGTGAAGTAATTAAAAAAATCCCAAAGGCTTGTCATTATATCTATTTCCATATTGATGATGATAAAGAAATCAACGAAGTCTGGAATTATCTAACAAAAGAATATGAAAAGGATGCAGATGGTGCAGTTTGCGCATTGGAACCTACGAAGGATTCGACGATTTCCATTTCTCTTGCACCTGGAGATACAAGTGGAATATATCTCTCTTGCTTCCACGATGTTGCAACAATCGGAATTTTATTCTATTCAGAAGACACAACTCTTCAGGATATAGAAGTTAAGAGAAATCATCTTGAAAATTTCTTGTCGTCCGCTATAGGTGAAGCCACTGTTCTGATAGTAGAAAAGGAAGAACAGCTTAAAGTTGCCGAGGAAACATTTTCCGAATTTAAATTTATTGAAAGTGGAATATCTTTTGGAAAGTTGTACCATTTTTTCAATGAAGATAGGGGCTTTTATTTCTGTCTTCCATTTGAAAAAGATTCACTTTTTGATTTTCTAGTAGAAGAACTGCCGCTTTTTGATGTGAGTTTTCAAAGTCTTGATAAGAAGGTTAAATACTTCCAAGATCAATTGCAATTGATGCAACAAGAAAGGATCGAAGCAGATAAATTTGTAAGCAAGCTTCTCTACTCTGGAATTGGGAAAAAACAAACGGATGTAGAAAGAATTGAAGTTTTAGAAAAAGAAATTGATGATCTATCTCAACTTTATGAAAAAATCGCAAATTATACATATATGATCAAAAATTCAATTCTTACTGTTAGAAATGAATTAATGTTTTTAGATGAATATTTATCTTCGCTTTCTATCGAACGACGGTTAGAATCAGAATATATTCAAATGAATAAAAGATTTCAAGATCGACTGGAAACAGAAGGAAGTCTTCTTTCTAACACTCTAACTGGCATTAAAACGGCGATTGATATTGTTGACACAAAAGTAGGTCTTCAAAGAGGAAAAGAGAGTCTAACGTTGCAACAACAAACCCAACATCTACAAGAAGAGGGTACTTCAATGCAAATGGCGACTAGTATGATTGAATTTGTGCTAGTATTCTTTTATTCGCTAGAATCATGGGAAATATTGTCAAGTCATGACGTGTTTGTACTTATCCCAGTGGTGCTAAAAGTCGGATTAATCGGATCATGGGCGTTCATGGCAGTTATTGCCACACATTTCCTCGCATTGAGTTGGAGAGAGAACTGGAAACTAAATAAGGGCGTTGTAATTTCATTTGCAATTTTAATAGCCATTTTAGTATCCATAATCCTCATTACACAATATTATGCGGCTGTAGCTACACATACAGCAAACTCAGCAAATAATCATTGAAGAAAAAGAAAAGAAGTTAGGCATCTCTCCTAATAAGGTTTTTTGGAAAAACAACCTTTTTTTATTATTTCATAAGCTTTAAAGCAGCTAGCCTTCGTTTAAGTACCTTTTCGTGTCCTTCTTCGTCTTTTACCAGCTGTTCAAAGAATGCACGTGTTTCAGGATCTTCCGCCATTTCTGCCGCATTTTTATAATCTATTTGAGCCTGTCGCTCGTCTTTTATCGCTGCTTCAATTTTTTTTATGAGTTCGTCTTTAGTACCCAATTTTTATCACTCCTGATCAAGTTTTGGTTCTTCAGAATGTAAGAATAAGAAAAACAATTTACTATTATAGGACATTCTTTTTTAAAATCTTTATGATAGCGGTTTTAAGGCGTTTATTGAAAAATTCTACCGCCTCCAACGACGCCAGTTTCTATGGAAAATAATAATCAAATATCTGACTGAATGCTTCTTGTTTACTCGTCTTTTAGAGAAATAAGTTATTACTGTGATCATTAAAAAAGTATTTAAACTTTACAAATGTAAATTTTACATAGTTCAGTTTACCATATGAAACCATGTGAAAAGATGTGACAAAAGGCGTAAATAAAATGCTAGAAACAGAATGTAAACGATCATTCCTTTCTGGGAATGAAGCGCTGTGTGAGGGGGCTCTCTATGCAGGATGTAACTTTTATGCTGGATATCCGATTACACCCGCGTCAGAAATAATTGAAATTTTATCTAAGCGCATGCCGGCATTAGGGAGAGTATCGATGCAACTTGAAGACGAGATTAGTTCTCTCGCCGCTGTTATTGGAGCATCTCTCGCAGGAGCAAAAGCTATGACGGCTACTTCTGGTCCTGGTGTATCTTTGATGTTAGAGAATTTAGGTTTGGCAGTTATGTGTGAAATTCCGCTCGTTCTTGTAAATATCATGCGAGGAGGTCCTAGTACAGGGCTGCCAACAAAACCAGCTCAAGGAGACGTTATGCAGGCTAGATATGGATCTCATGGAGATTATGAAATCGTGGCTATGATTCCTAATTCTGTACAAGAATCATTTGACTTAATAATAGAAGCTTTTAACATATCAGAAATGTTAAGAGTCCCAGTGATTTTTCTCTCATCTGCAGATGTCGCACATATGCGAGAGACTGTTTTCATTCCTGAAGAGAATGATATAATTCCTGTAATAAATCGAAAAACACCTTCAAGAGTAACAACTGATTTCAAACCTTTTAATAACAATGCGCCTGATTTAGTGCCACCTATGCCTATTTTCGGTGAAGGTTATAACACACATTACACAGGTCTCACACATAACGAATATGGTTTTCCTTCTGATGATCCTGTTGTTCATACTAAATTAATTGAACGTCTTAAGAAAAAAATCACAAATAAACTTGATGAGATCACAAAAATAGATGCTAGATTTCTAGAGGATGCAGAATTAATCGTTATTTCATATGGTAGCCCCTCAAGAGCAGCTCTTAAAGCAGTAATGGATGCCAGAACTGCAGGTCTAAAGGTCGGATATATACGCTTAATCACGCTATGGCCATTTCCTTTAGATATGCTTAAGAAACTGGCTGAAAATGCCAATAAACTTCTTGTGTTGGAACTAAATATGGGTCAAATTGTGAATCAAGTTCGTTTGCTTGGTAATAAAACCATTCATTTTTTTCCAAAAATTGGAGGCACATTATTCATGCCTGAAGAAATTTTATTAGAAATAAGGCGGTGTTTGAAAAAATGATGGAAACGGCTCAAAAAGAGACTAAAGAAAGAGAAAAACACCCAATTCATAAATATTTCCGGGAAGAGCGTTTTCCAACAATGTTTTGTCCTGGTTGTGGTAACGGAATTGTTATGAGCGCTGTTATGCGGGCAATTGACAACCTAACACAATTTAATATCGATAACACGGTTTTTGTTTCTGGCATTGGCTGCGCTGGACGTATCCCTGGTTATATTTTAGCTGATAGCATACATACTACACATGGTAGAGCGATACCTGTGGCTACAGGAATTAAGATGTTTAAACCTGAGTTTGAGGTAATCGTTTTTGGCGGAGACGGAGATATAACAGCCATCGGGGGTAATCATCTCTTACATGCAGCACGTCGACATATCGATTTAACCGTTGTGTGTGTAAATAATTTGAATTACGGCCTTACTGGTGGTCAATTTTCACCTACAACTCCAGTTGGCGCTTCTACTTACACTACACCCTATGGGAACATAGAAGGGTTCTTTGATTTTGCAGAGCTTGTATCTCTTGTAGGTGCTGCGTATTCAGCTCGATGGACCACAAACCAACCTCGTAGAATTACAAAAAGTGTTGAAAAAGCCCTTCGTAAAAAGGGTTTTGCATACGTCGAAGTGGTTTCACAATGTCCAACTTCTTTTGGAAGGCATAATGTATCCGCAAAGCCAAAAGAACTCATGGAATGGTTTAAATCAAACTCAATTCATGTTGACGAAGTTAGAGATAAGTGTATGACAAGGAGAGACGTCGAGGGCAAACTTGTTATTGGTGAGTTCATAGATACTGAGTTGCCAGAGCTGACTCAGGAGTACAAGAAATTAATCGAAGGCATAAAAGACGGCACAATCAAAGCCAAGAAGCCTCGTCTTGACTGGCTCGAACTGGCGATACGAGCATAAGAATCAATTACCCCTCCTTTCGGAAGGGGTTTTCTCGCAGATATCAGATATGTTTTCTCTATAATTAAAATTTCACAATAATGCATGTCATACTCTTTTTATATGATTTTTAGGATAACCATTAAGTGAGAGATTAACCTGCAAGAAGAATGATAATTAAAACCTAAGACTCTGAGAGGACAAACAATGGCTGATAAAGTTAAAGACGTCCCACGCAAGCTATTGGATGGCTATATTAAAAAGTTGGAGACACAAGGAGAAATAGATTCTGCTTTCATACGTGAATCTATATGGAATGCCAATTGGAAGGAAGAATTAAAATCACACATTTCTCAAAAACCTATGCAAATCTTAGAAAGCATTCGAGATCTTGATGAATTGCTTGAAAAAATTAAAGAGGTTAATATGAACATAGTTGAAGGAAAACTAAGCGCAGAGATGGCAGAAGTTCTAATTAACTATGCAAAGACTTTAGATTTCATTTCTACGTTTCAGGGCTACTCAACTGCCTACGTAGCTTATGAGATCAATGATCCGGTTACTGGTAAAATAATAATTATTCAGGACGAGTATTTGGATATCGCTTTAGCCTTAAGAACCGCAGCAATAGTTTTTGAAGATTTAGTCATTGGTTTACTCCAGAAATCACAGTTATCTACAGAGATTTATGATCGCGTTTCAAATTTATATTTAAAGGCGTCTAACCTTTTTCATACATCTTCACTTTATTCTTCTTTAGTAACAGTTCAATCTATTCCTGAATTTCTCTTATCAGATCATTTAGAAGCACATGCCCTAAGTGCAAGGGCTGAAGCACAACATATTTTAGCTGTTAAAGAAGATAGAGCCCAGAATTTTACTTATGCAGCCCAGATTTATGCTGGGGCGTCAATACTTTTTAAAAACGCATCTAACCTTTTTTTGATTAAGAATAAATCAGAAGAAACTAATGGACGATCAAAATTTGAACTAGGATATTCATGTAACTCTATGGCATTAGCTACTGTAAATGAAGATCCCTGTGAAGCTATTGGATATTGGAAACGTGCTATGCATCATTTTGAGACTGGCTCGCGTTTGTTTCCCTCAGATCGTATTGATGAAATGACAACAACTGCATCTAACTTGATATCTACACTGGAACAAAATCTAAATATGGCAAGTAAGAATTGTGCAGGAACTCCATATTCCGCCGAAGACGTTTCTGATTTTGAGGCTAAAGTAATTGCAACTGAACCACAACCAATCATCCAACCTAAACGAGGTCAGTCTTCAATGACTGTAGAGCAACCTAAAGAGCAACCTATTATAATAGAAGGAGCAATTGAAGCAGAGGACACAATTGAAGCAGAGGACACAGTTGAAGCAGAGGACACAGTTGAGGTAAAAGAAGCCAGAGTAGAAAAAGCTGTTGTAGTAGAGAAACTGGCTGAACGTATTGAAATGGGAGCGTCTCTTGCTGCTGAATCAATAAGTGAATCTGGTGAAACACCAATAGTTCCTATCCCTGGAACGCGTTATGCTGCACAACTTAGAGTAAAGGACGGACAATATATTCTTAAAGTCTTTGCTGGAAAAGAATTGAAGAAAGAAGTCAATTTAAGATCTACAGGGCACTACGATATTATGGGAAGTATTGCAAGTTCTGTATCCCTCAATATCTCTCCACATATCCTGAGCAAGGTCGCACTTTCCCTTAAAAAACTGTTGAAACAAACTTAGTCTCTAAGAAAAATAAACATCCGTTGTATTTTACTATTAACTACTTCTTATTTTTCAGTATGATCATAACTATCCTTTATTTTGCACTTGTTCACAAAAGATTCCATTTGCAACTTATTATGATATCTAAAATTGTTGTTTCTGGGTACTTACAACAAATATACTCAAAATTTTCTAGACCCTATGTGATAATCTTGGGTATCAACTGTTACGCGCGCGAAATGGTAAGATTCCAACTCGCTACCCCCACATAAAGTCAATCTTCAACACATGACCTCCACCCATGACTGACCTTACCTACTTGTACTGGAAAACCAAATAATTTATAAGGAAGTGATACTGTATAAAAGATTTGGACACAACCTAAATTTAGGTAGTGTTCAAAGAAATGTAATGAACACATACATCCAAATATTTGGAGGAAATATAATAATGGCTCGATTAGCAATTGCCCCAGTACGAGACCTTATGAAAGAAACCGGCGCAAAATTAGTTGCGAAGGATGCAGTAATGAAATTAGTTGAGTACCTTGAAGGCCAAATTGAAGCAATCACTACGAAGGCTGTTGGACTCGCAAAACACGCTGGTCGAAAGAAGGTCATGATGAGCGACATCAATCTAGCAATAAAGTAGTTGAGATAAACTCGTCTTAACTTCTTTTTTTCTCCTTTTTTTCTTATATTCCTTAGTAGAGCAAGTGTTACAATTTTTTAAGACAAATATTGTAGTAGCTCTTTTTTAGAAACTACAGTTTATGTGGTTTCTTAATTTAACTAAATTAATTCAATGAAACCAGCCAAAAGCCAATACAAATATATCTTGATCTGTGTAACTAAAGAACAGTTCCTTGTATAATAGTGTTTATTTTTCGTAATCGCTAAATTAGTTTGGTTGGAATAATGAAACTGTATCTAAGAATTGGTGGTGTAGTTGAATTATCGACAGTTGACATTCCCCAGCGAGCATGCAGTGTGGTTTTTTTAGCTGGCTGTAACTTCAATTGTGTTTTCTGCCAAAACTCGACATTAATCCCAGCTAATTCAGGCGAATTAATAGAACTCAATAAGTTATTAAATGAGATTTACAAGAATATCCTGATAGATTCTGTTTCAATTACTGGCGGTGAACCCCTTTTACAATCTTCGTTAATTCCTCTCTGTCAAGAATTAAAAAAAAGTTTCTATGTAAGCGTTGATACTAATGGATCACTTCCAGGAGTAATATCTGAACTTGTTGATGTTGTAGATCGAATCGCTTTAGATTTAAAATGCGAATTTTCACGCTTTACATCAATCACTAAGACGCCTTCAAACATATTAGAAAATGTGATACAGAGTTTTAGTGTTATTAACTCGTCAAGCGTTGTCGATTTTGAAGTGAGAACGACGGTTGTTCCTGGACTTATTATGAAAGACGATATTGCAGCAATCTCGAGGTTTTTATCCAATCATACTTTTCGCGGTATGTATGTATTACAGCAGTTTTGGAATGAAGGAGATGTACGAGACCTAAAAGATATAAATCCTCCAACAAGAAATGAACTAATAGAGTTGGCAGAAGTATCAATAAATCAAGGCGTACAAAAGGTTGCAATAAGAACACGAGAAAAAGGATATGAACTCATTTCGTAGGGACTAAGGATATTAAAAGTTTTGGAAATCGGTTATTGCACAAGAGTTTTGTCTTCGGGAATATTTGGGAATTTGAAAACTAAAATCTGCAAAGATGTTTCACCAGACTTAACCCAATGTGCTTCATTGGGCTCAACTATAACTAAATCACCAGAATTCACTTCATACTGTGTGTCATTTATGCCGAATATCCCCTCTCCAAGGAAATAAAAAATTTCTGTCACATTCTCGTGAAAATGCGCTTGTGCTAATCCTGAAGGAGGTATCGTTACTAAAGCCGCCCAAACACTGCGTATTGCATCTTTCTGTTTAAAAACATGTTCTAGTAAAACTTTGCGGATGTATCCTCCCCTGTCTTCTTCAACTTTTGAAACTTCTTTAATTAGCTTCATCTCATGCACCTAGAATAGTATTCTGAAAAATAAGAAAAAAGTGGTTATAAAGTTTGTCAAACGCTTTTAGTTTCAGCTCGCTTTTAGCTTCAGCTTGCTTTTAGTTTGCCGATATTTTCAAGTGTCTTGGTCATTTCACTAACTGCTCTAGTAAATACGTTAACTTCTGCACAGTCAACGAAATGCATTTGTACTCTCTGCTCATTTATTCCCATTTGATTTAATAGTAATTGCAGTAGATTTACCCGAAGGTCTCCGACTTCACTGCCTTTAAGGAAGTGGCACCTCTCTTTTAGACAACCAATTACAAGCACGCCATCTGCTCCCTCTTGTAGTGCTGAAAGAACCAACTGTGGGTCAACACGAGAGATACAAGGTACCCGTACAATGTAAACACTAGGATCGTACTGAAGGCCCATAAAGCCTGCTTCATCTGCAGTACCATATGCACATTCATCGCAAAGAAATGCGATAACTTTCTTTTCAGTACCACCATTGTGTATTAGACTATTGATTTCAGCTTTTAATTGTTCTTCAGAGTAGAATTTGAAACTGATCGCAGCAGATGGGCATGCTGAAACACATAGACCACAAGCATAGCATTTTGCATCTAAGACTTCAGCAGGTCCTAGCTGGCCGTCTTCTTTTACTCCCATCTCTATAGCAGAAAAAGGGCATACTTGTTCACAAACCCTGCAGGTACTGCATATCTCCTGATCTACCCATGCTGTAACTTTATCTTTTTCCATTTCGCGAGTTTGCATGAGTTTGGCAGCCCTGATGCTCGCTGTACCCGAATATGCCATCGTAGTTGGTATGTCCATCGGTGTTATTG
>JBHLOP010000016.1:0-17917 GCA_048940375.1 Promethearchaeota archaeon
TAAGCAGCGTCAGGTGAAAGTATTGTTTCATCAGGAGAGGTATGTGATTTTATATAATCTGCTGCTTCAATTTGATATGGAAGACCGTGAGCATATTTCATATCTAAATACAAAGAAACCCCATACATTAACGATCCAATAAGAGCAAATGACACCAGAAGCCATTTAATAGTACTAGCAAAAGCCTTACTTTGATGATTTCCTGTAACGATTTTTTCGTGTATTTTAATTAACTTTTCAACAAAAATGCCACCTAATAGGCTAATAGCGGGCATTCCTTGAATGTAATAATGATCGTATGGAGTACTCATAACTATGATGACTAAAAATGAAATCATGAACCATATCACAAGGAAAAAATCATATTGTTTTCTCCTTTCAAGTGCAAATAGAGCTCCTCCTAACCCCACAATCCAAAGAATTACATTCTGTAAGAAAACTTGATTAATAAAGATCTCTAGAGTCTTAGAAAGCGTAAAACCATAAGAATATGATAGTTTGTATAAAATAATATCGTATATTGCATCATTTAACGCATTAACAGCCTGAAAGTAGATTATTACTGGTAAAACACTTATTAAAACGCCGATAATTACCATTCCAATTAACTGAAGTAATCTCTTCAGAGGATCTCTATTATAAAAACGATGAAGAATGATAACGACAAGTAATATTGCACCTGTCTGCCTCATAATTGCTGAGAGTCCGATGAGGATTCCCACAAAAAGATAATGCCAAATACTGTTTTTTTCGTGGGCTGGAATGTAGAAATAGACTGCCAGAACTAAGAAAAAAATCATAAATGTCTCAGTGAAAACTACTGTGCTGTAATGTAAAGAAATCGGCTCGAATTCGTATAATATGGCGGAAATTAGGCCCATTAAAGGATTATTTATCTTTATTCCAATCTTGAATATAATTAGAGCTGTCAGGATGCTTAACAACATGGATAGTATTCGGACGGCAAATATGTTTTTTCCAAAGAGAAAGAAAATGAAGGCTACGATGAAAAATACTCCAGGAGCCTTTTCATTAAAAAAATCACGATATAGTACTCTACCTTTGACTATCATCCATCCAAAATATAGAAAGGATCCCTCATCTCCCCTTACGGCTCTAAAAAGTGTTACACTTCTAATTATGAACCCAAATATCAAAATTGCCATTAATAGATAATGACTTTTGCTATCCAACAGATTCTGAAGCCGATTAGATAATGAAATGGATAAAATGCCTCCAGAAAGCGATGAGTTTTTCGGAAGTCAGTTTTCAAGACTTTTTGGCAGTATATTTAAATACTTTGTGTTTTTGTATCCGTTCTAATATACTGTAGAAACATTATCTTTTGTAATTTCTTGAATAAAGAGGTTTTTACTTTTCTTGGCTACTTTTTTAGTACCTGCAAATAACTCAATCTTTATTAAAAGTTAAGTGAATTTTATGAGAAAAAATAGTTAAAAGTGTACTAGCAAAAGGGAAAAAGAGGTTTGTCTCTTGCAAAAAGGTCAAATTCATAGAAAAGGCGAAATTACTCTAAATCAAATTATAAATGAGATTAAAGCGAATCCTGATATTTACAAATCAGGAGGAATTGCATGTTTCATCGGAATTGTCAGAGGGGTCGATGAGAAGGGGGACAAAGTTACTAAACTTGCATTTGAAACCTATAAAGAGAAAGCAAACGAAGTACTACAAACGATTTGTAATGAAATGATTGAAAGAGATGGAATTATAGACGTTCATATTCACCATATTGTTGACGAATTGGATGTTTCCGAAGATATAGTTTATGTTGTAGTCGCTGGAGGTCATAGGTTTGATCTTTGGCCAACATTACGCGATGCCGTTGAACGATTTAAAGAGGAGGCACCTATCTGGAAAAAAGAGTTTACTATTTCAGGAAGCCAATGGATTCATTAAGGATAGGAATTCTCATTTCAAAATTGACGCAAAAAATTAAATACTCAGATATTCTTTTACGTTGTGTCACCCCATTGTCTAAAGCAGTGTGATTCTGCACTCTATTATTGTGCGGGGGTTCATGCGGGGGTTGGTAGTGTATGATTGCATTACCACCCATGGCCGAGCGGTCAAAGGCGATGGACTTGAAAACAAATCGTTTTCGGGTCGAAGCTCAAGATCGATTAATAATAACGCCGATGAAAGACCCATTGACGTAGGTCTACGTGGGTTCGAAAAAATCAATGAGTAGCCTCATTTTCGAAAATCCCACCCCCCGCACTCAATGTTTCTCGATAATACAATAGAGATCGCTAGTTTTAATCTGCTAAAAGTCTATAACTGAATGAAGTGAAGTCATATCAACTGATGTGTCTATTCATTTCAAAACAAATTTTCAAAATCCAACTACCATTAAAGGGAGGTCCATAATTTGAAGATTGGTGTAATAAGCGATACCCATGACAATTTAGATGCAATAAAGAGAGCAGTCGTTTACTTTGCTAAGGAAGCAGAGTTAATTATCCATGCTGGAGATGTTATCGCACCTTTTTCTGCTAAGATATTCAAAGATGCGAATATTCCAGTCTATGGAGTGCTAGGTAATAATGATGGAGAATTACTTACTATAGAAGTTTTTAACAAACTTGGTGGGAAGGTAAAGCGTCAATTTAATTCATTCACAATGGACAATAGACGTATTGCTGTAATGCATGGTGAAATGCTAGAAGTTATTGAAGCACTTGTTCTATCGAAAATGTATGATATAGTGATCAGTGGGCATACTCACGATCCAAAAATAGAGAAAAAAGATGGAGTCCTTCATGTGAATCCGGGTGAAAACTGTGGGTATCTTACTGGGAAATCAACAATTGCCATCATTGACACAACGACTTTAACTGCAGAGATTATTGAGATCTAAATAATCTATTGGTGATGTTAATTCTTGAACGAGAGTATAACTCAAATCTTAAATTCATTTCTATATCCAAGAGCGCTTATTGAGCGGTTAATAGCCCAATACGGATTGAAACGAACATATTCGCTGCTGGATGCTCTGAAGAAACCTGTTACTCAGTATACTCTTCGAGTTAATACATTGAAATGCACCGCTGAAGAACTAATCGATCAATTTGTAGAGGAAAGTATCAATGCTCATCAGCACCCTTGTTACGAAGACATTGTGCAGATAAGGCTTAATGGTCCCAATGAAATCCCCGTTCATTCAAAAACAGTGACGGTGGATAAATTCGCAGCAGAGGCTGTCATGCTAGGTGCACATTTATACGCTCCCGGTGCACTTCGCTCTAAAAAAACACTGCCTGGAGATAAAATATCCGTAATAGATAAATATGATCATCACGTTGGCAGTGGAATATCAAAAATGACCTCTAGAGAAATGCTTGAAGCGAAAAAAGGCATTGCAGTCGATATAACGCATTCAATGTACACTTTGCCACACTTAAGAGAGACTAAGGCTTATAAGAACGGTTTGTTCTATAGTCAAAGCCTACCAGCAATACTCACATCCAAAGTTTTAGATCCTCAACCAGGTGAGACAATCATCGATATGAATGCTGCTCCAGGGGGAAAGGCAACCCATACTGCGCAGTTAATCTCAGATGATGGAAAGATTATTGCGATAGACCGTTCAAAGCCCAAGATCAAGCGTATGCAACGCAATTGTGAACGGCTTGGAATCGATTCAATCAAGATACTTCATGGGGATTCGTGTAAACTTCAAACATTATTATCTTCAGTGGAAGCTGATAGAATTCTTATTGATCCACCTTGCAGTGCGTTAGGTGTACGCCCCAAACTCTATGAAATCTGGCAAGTAGATGAGCTTGAGGCGTTATCTAGATACCAAAGACAATTTATAAAGGAAGCCATTAGTGTGCTAAAACCTGGGGGTGTTATAGTCTATAGTACCTGCACACTGACTCAAGAAGAAAACGAGTTTAATATGAAATCTGCTAACACGGAATTAGGATTAGAAATTATGTCACATGAACCATTTGAAGGAGTCAGTGGTGAACTATTAAGTGATTTTCCGCAAAAGGAAACAGAAAAACTTCAACGTTTTTATCCTGATATTCATGATACACCTGGCTTCTTCATCGGCAAATTACAAAAACTCTAGACAAAGAATTGAATACTAAAGAAAAAAATTTTGAAGAGCTGATAAACTTAAGGAGTCATTCTCTTAACTACAAGAAGTTTTGAAGGCTTGTTATATTTAACACCATGCGCTACACCTGAAGGAATATGAAACACAGTTCCATTTTTTATGGTAATAGTCTTATTTTCATATGTTAAAGTGCCTGATCCTTCAATGATAAAAATAATCTCTTCTTCGTCATGTGTATGTTCCTCATGACCTGCTCCAACTCCTGCCTCAAGATAAGTAGTTGATAATTTGCTATCTCCTTTTCCAGCCACAAGAAATCGGCCTAAGAAACCTGGGTACGATATTTTCTTTGGTTCTACATCCTCAATGTAAACATACTGGATCTTCTCTTCCATAATTTTCACCTCGTAGAAACAAGATGCAACACAGAATCATTTCTTCCGTTCTTTAAATTTTTGTTTATCATATGGACGTCTTTTCATCTTTGTGCCACAAATTTCACAAAATATTTGTTTCCTTTTAGTATAACGCATTTCAATCGAATGAAAGCAAGAAGGACAATATAACTCCCATTTGATTTCGTAACGAATTCCAGCAGTTGTATAGGCTTTGCTTTCAATTTTTAATTGTGAAGCTACGTTTTGAACTGAATAATCATCAGTAAGAATCACAACTTCGTGTCCCTTATCTTTAAGCTCGTATGCGAGTGCAAGAATCTTTATATCGGTATCCGACAATACAACAATGTCACCGCTTTTTTCAGCCGCTTGCTTAATTTTATTAATCATAGTTGCAGAAGGACTACCGATCTTTATCATTTTGTTTTCTATAGCCATCTCAATTCGAAATTTGTTTCGAGAGTCCTTAATTTCATCTATTACTTCCGCTACGGTCCATAGTGTCCTGTTGATGATGTTTGGATCAAGACCACTGATTAATGCTGTTGCATCTAGAATAAATATCTCTGACATGATCGATACTCCTAATAAGAGAACGTTAACTTAATCAGCGGCGATTTATCGTAGTTCCTATCTTCTCACCTTTTGCTGCTCTAAGGATATTCATTGGATCGCTTCCGTTAATGATCTTTGTTAGAATACTAGATCGAGTTACTATTTTTAGAGCAACTAAGTCGAACAAGGCATATTCACCAGCCCGTGAGCCCTTTTTAATGATGAGCTCTTGAAACTCGTCATAATTTAGTTCATCAATTTTCTGTGCAGATAGGTCTTTTTTGGGGTCGTCAGTATATACGCCATCAACAGAAGTTGCATTAATAAGCATATCAGATCGCGTATATTCCGCAACCACTGCAGCAACGGCATTTGTGCTTTGACCTGGCTGTAATCCTCCCATGACAATTATTTTATCGGTTGTAAGAGCCTTTGCTAATTCAGGGATTTCTCTTGGAGGACATGGATAAGCATTTTTTCCTATTGCAGCGATCAACAAAATTGCATTAATTCGAGAGACACGTATTCCCATCATATCAGATTGTGCTTCGGGCATATTAAACATATTAAGTACCTTAATGTAGTCCCGTGCAACCTTCCCACCACCAACAACTACACATAAATTCATGCCGTCATTCTTAAGTGTTGACAATACTTGTGCATATTGAGATATTCTGTCTACATTGACATCTCCGTTCTCCTTAAAAATAAGTGATCCACCAATTTTCACAACAACACTTTTAGCCATTTTTTACTACTCCTAGTTTCACTCTAAAACAAGACAAGTCAACTTTAAATAATGCAAAGGATTCTTAAATATCCAGATGGTTTTTCTCTTACGACAAGATACTAAATTGCATGTGCCTAATCCGTTTATCTTTAATTGATTGGCAATCTTGCATAAGATAGTAATTGTAGAGAACTATAAGCTAATTGCATAGATTTAATGGATGCACAAAAATGTCAAAATCAAAATCTAAATCGCTTGAACGCTATAAAACACGAAAACTCTTAGAAGAATTGGCGGAAAAAAAGGGTTACGGAACAGAACTAATTTCACTTTATATTCCGCAGGGGAAACAGATTAGTGATGTCTCAAATTATCTGAAGCAGGAATATGGAACTGCGACAAACATCAAATCCAAAACTACTCAAAAAAATGTCCAAAGTGCAATCGTGACGATCCAGCAGAAATTGAAAATAATCCCACAAAGTATGATCGATGAGTACTCAATTGTGATCTTTGCTGGTGCTATTCCACAAAACGGAGGTCCAGGCACGGAAAGAATGGAAATTTATCCCATCGTACCCCCGGAGCCCATCAATATTTATATGTATCGTTGTGCTAGTGAGTTTGTATTGGATCCGTTACGCGAAACAATATTGGAAAAGGACACTTATGGACTCATCGCTATAGATAGAAGCGAAGCAAATATTGCAACACTTAGAGGTTCTCACTTGGAAATTCACCAACGATTAACTTCCGGAGTTCATGGCAAACATCGAGCAGGAGGTCAGTCTCAAAGACGTTATGAACGAGTTATCGAGCAACAAGTCCACGAATTTTTCGTCAGAGTGGGCGAATATGCTTCACAAATATATTTGGATATTCCAGATTTCAAAGGCCTATTCGTTGGAGGACCTGGACCTACTAAAGAAGATTTTGTAAACAAAGATTACCTCGATTACCGTGTTAAAGAGAAGTTATTAGGAACTTCTGACACGTCTTATTCTGGAGAACAAGGTCTTAAGGAACTTATCACACGCGTAGAAACTAAAATAAGTGATGTTCGTTATGTTGAGGAAAAGAAACTCGTCCAACGATTCTTAAGGCATTTAGCAAAGGATACAGGTCGAGCAATTTACGGTGAAAAAGAAGTGCGAGAATACTTAGAGCAGGGCGCAGTAGCCATTTTACTCTTATCAGAGGGTCTGGACATCATTAGGGTAACGATATCATGCGAATCTTGTGGACATATTAGAGAAAAAACTATTCATGAGAATGAACTGGCGGACTTGAACAATTCTATCGCCTCAGAAGAATGTCCTAAATGTTCAAGTTCGTTATTTTCGGTTAGCGAAACAAAGAAGCTCATTGAGGATCTTGCAGAGATTGCAGAGAATGTAGGGGCTAGAGTAGAAGTTATTTCAACGGAAACAGAAGAAGGTGCGGAATTATGGAATGCTTTTAAGGGTATAGCTGGAATTTTGAGATATACTCCTACTTAAATTCAAATAAATTAAAAATCTCACTTTTTTAAATCATAAACAAATTTTAGACAAAAATAGTTCATCTATGAGGCACTTTAGAGCTTAAAATAGATCGCAGAAAACTATATAAAGAATCATAAAGTTAGTTGAAGAAAACCCATAAACTAATATCTTCGGAGGGCTTCATATCGTACAGTTTACTGGAAATTTCAAGTGTTTTTACAACAAGAAATAGATTTCCCCAAAGAAATGCAACCTCCGAAATACTAAGATACGCTGATTTAGTTAATAAATTAGAGTTTTCTTATTTTTTACTTTCATGCCTTTATTTTAGATTTAGAACTGATAGAAGGTGTTTTCCTTGGCAAAATTAAAACCGAAAATCAAAGCAAAGCGATGGAGTCCAGAAATAGAAGACGAAATATTGGAACTTTGGGAAAAGGAATCACCATTTGCATATGATCGAGATTCAAATAAGACATTTTTTACTGTTGATACACCACCGCCATATGCAAGTGGTACTCCACATATGGGTTTCGGCCTTCATTATGCGCAGATCGATATGGTGGCTAGATATTCTCGAATGAAAAATCAAGAAGTTATATTTCCTATGGGTGTGGATCGAAATGGTCTTCCAATCGAAGTGCAAACAGAAAAAGAGCATGGTATTGTCATGCGTGAGACTCCTCGTGACAAATTCATTGACTTATGCCGACAATTACTAGACAAGTATGAGAATCAAATCATAGATCTGGCGAAAAGACTCGGTTTAAGTTGTTTCTCATTTGCAAAGGATCAAGTGTATCGCACAGATGATCCAAGATATCGTCAACTCACTCAAGCGACCTTCGTAAAGTTATGGAAAAACGGTTTTGTCTATGAAGCGAAAAGACCAAATAATTGGTGTAAAACTTGCGGAACAACCATTGCAGACGCAGAAATTGAGTACATCGAAAAATCAGCAACTCTAAGTTTCATTAGATTTTTTGTTGATGAGAAACCTGATTATGATTTAATTATAGCTACAACAAGACCCGAATTGCTGTGTGCCTGCAAGGCGATTTTAGTTCATCCTGAAGATGAAAGATATCAAACTATTCAAAATAAAACAGCAATAGTTCCAATTTATGAAACAAAGGTTCCAATAATCCCGCATGTTGAAGCAAAAATGGAATTTGGAACAGGTGCTGTCATGATTTGTTCCTATGGAGACTATACTGATGTTCGTCTCTTCCGTGAGTTACGATTGGAGCCTGTCGACGCTATCTCTCCAGAAGGAAAGATGACCTCCGCAGCTGGTGAACTTGAAGGGTTAACAGCTGAGGAAGCTAGAGAAAAAATTATAGAAATGCTCAAAGCAAAGGAACTTCTTGTAAAAAGTGAACCAACACTGCATCGAACCCCCATCTGTTGGCGTTCGAAAGACATCGTTGAGTTTATCTCAATGTCTGAATACTACTTAAAACAAGAGGAGTTTGTACCAGAATTACTTGAATTAGCAGAGCAACTAATTTGGCATCCTGTAACGGCAAAACAATATTGGATTAATTGGTTGAATTCTGTTTCAATAGATTGGCCAGTTAGCCGTCGACGATATTATGGTACCGAATTGCCGCTTTATTATTGCAATTCATGTGGAGAACCTATCATTGCAGAGACTGAAAACTATATCCAACCATGGAGAGATCCTCCACCTTTTAACACATGTCCACATTGTAATGCATCTGAAGGTTTTCGTGGAGAAGATCGTACCTTCGATACATGGATGGATTCGGCCATAAGTCCTTTATACATCACTGGATACCTGCGGGATCCTGAATTATTTCAGAAGGCATTTCCGTGCGGTGTTAGACCACAAGGAAAAGATATCATTCGCACGTGGTTCCACTATACAATGCTACGGGTATATCAGCTTACCAAACAACCGGCGTTTAAGAACGCTTGGATCAGCGGTATGGTCGTTGATGAACACGGTGAAGCGATGCATAAATCCAAAGGAAACATTGTTAACCCTTTGCCCTTAATTGAAAAGTACGGATCAGACGCAATACGAATGTGGGGATCCGTAGAAGCGTCACTGGGTTCTGATATACGCTACTCGACAGAAAGATTAGAAGGAGCATTCAAATTCATAACTAAACTGTGGAATATTGCTCGATTTGTTTCATCGTTTCCAAAGGTTGAAGCTGGTGACAACTTTACTCTTACACCGACAGACAAACTTATTCTTTCTGAGTTAAACAAAGTCATAAAAGAAGCAAAAGGCGCTGATGAATTTGATTTCCATGACACAGCAGTCAAGGTTAGGTCATTTGTGTGGAATATATTAGCAGATCATTTTATTGAGCTTTTGAAATCACGTTGTTATAACCGAGATCGAAATTTTAGCGAAGAAGAAATGAGAGGGGCATGGTTTACGCTTCATACAGTGCTTAAAACTGTTTTGAAACTTCTTGCGCCCATTATTCCCTTTGTTACAGAAAAAATCTGGCGGGAAATCTATTCATCTGAGACAAGCATTCATACACAATTATATCCGACAGAGAGCTCTGAGTGGGAAGTTGAATTTGGTTTTCTTTCAGAACCCTTATTTGCACTCAATAGTACGATTTGGAAATTTAAGAAAGATGAAAAACAATCACTACGAGCGCCCATCCCAGAACTTTGGATATCTAAAGAATTTGAACTCTTCAAAAATGATTTGCAATATATGCATAGCGTTGAGACACTAAGGTTTGGAAGCCCTGCTTTAGTAGACCAGTTCGAATCACTAGAACTCGATACAGCAAACTTATCTTCGAAAAAATTATGGATTTCAAAACTCTAATCTTTGTAACAAGGTATAAATCTACTAGGACTTATCTCATATGCTCAAAACTAAGCTTTTTTCTTCTTGGCGGGTTTCGCATCTTCGATTTTTTTCGCCTTCATTATTACCAATCCCCCAAAGAGACTACCCAATAGAAATGGTGAAACAAGCATAAGAGGCAGTAATTCAAAAGGTAGCAGATATACTGGGGGTGGGTGCTGAAGATTTGTAGGGAGTGTTCTTTGATAATAAGCAAATGCAGAAGTTATCCATGTGAAAGACCACGCCAGAAAGGCTGAGATCCCTAGCCATCCCTTGAAACGCGCATATAGCAATTTTTTAGCGAAATACGATAAATATGTTTTTGCAATTATTACTGCAAGGACACCAAACGAGCCAAAAGAGTGGATCACGAATATCGGATCATTGAGCTCTAGTGGAGGTATATTTCTGGTAATGGCTCCTATAAATCCAGTAATTCCTGCGAATAGACCAAGACCGTAGAACGTTGTAGCCGCGCTACCAAATGCTCTGTGTGATCGAAACAATACATCATTACCTCTAATAAGAGCCATTCGTTTCTTAATATAGGCAGCATAGAAACCAGTTATTCCCTGTGACGTCGCGGCAATCATACCGAGAAATGTAACAATTGTATTATACTCCGCGATGACAAATTCTGCGGCCATTTATATTACCTCTGAATAATGAGTTTAAAGATATTCTACCTACTAGTGTGTTACAACTTAATATTAATTGTTATTTATTCTAATAAATATTAGTCGAACTAATATCTGCTTAATATAAAAACTTTATAATTTAGGTAAATAGATAAATACTTCAGAAAATTATGATGGAGCGATAATATGAGTTGGATTAAACTAGAAGATGTAGAGTGGGAAGCACATCCATTTTTGGATGTCAAAATCAAGAAATTGGTTTCAAAAGAAAAAGATGGGGCTGATGTGACGATCTTTCTAGCCAAACTTTCAAAAGATCAAGAAATTCAAGAACATGTACATGAAACATCAGATGATGTACTCTTTCCGTTAGAAGGAAAAGGAAAAATTCATATTGAAGGAACTGGAGAGTTTGACCTTTTTCCTGGTGTACTTGTGCGAGTTCCAAGAAATACAAAACATCGAGTTTATGCTGTAGAAGAAGATTTGCTTTATTTCGATGTTTTTGCTCCTCCTATGTTCTGAACCTCTTGGAGAGGGGCGATCAACTCAAACAAGATCCTATTTTTGCCGAGTTTTAGGCATCAACATAGGGGGAATGTTTTAGCAACCATGAACTCTTTTTCTTTCTTAGATTCGGATTGTCTCAATTATCCATCTTAAGAAGAGAATGCCAAATACTCCAGCTATGATATATCCTATTAAGCTATATTGTGGAAAACCGAAAAAGCTTGGTTGTTCCAAGAAGAGTATCAACGTACTGCTAATTATAATAGAACTAATAAGAAGTGAAAAGCCGATTCTATTTGCCGCAATTTGCCTCATTAGAAGATGCTCTTCACTATTTTTATCCCTTATTTGAATTGTTAGATTGCCTTCCTCTAGACGTGTAAGCAGATAGTTTAATCTTGCTGGAAGATCTCTTGTAAGTCTAACAAATCCTTGGACGTTAGAAAGAAGTTGTTTAGCCAATTCTTGAGGAGATGCCATCTTTTCAATAAAACTACTCATATAAGTCTCTGCATGGTCCATAAAGTTGAAATCTGGATCCAATATCCGTGCAGATTTCTCAAGAAACATAATAGCTCTACCAAGGTTCATAAACTCTGTGGGCGCACGCATTTTATGCCGATAAGAGAGTTGAAAGAGTTCATCCATTAAGTTGCCCCAGTTAATGTCTTTAAGAGGCTTGTTAGCATAAGTATCTATCAAATCGCTAAGATCACGCTCATATAGTGGAATTTTTGTCTCCTCGGTTACAATTCCCATTATTTTGAATTCTCTGACGATTGAACTGACGTCTTTTGACATCATGCCAAGGAATAATGCACTAAAATGCTCGATAGTTCTGGATGTGATTTTGGTACACATTCCAAGATCTACTATGCCAATTGTGTTATCTTCCTTAACGATCAAATTACCACTATGAGGGTCAACTTGAACGAATCTGAAGTCAAAAATCTGTTTCATGTATGCATCAACAAGGTTCTTAACGATCAACTTTCCTTGTTGAAGATCTATTTTTTTTTCTTCAATAAGTTTTGAAAGGGGAGTACCGTGAATAAACTCTTCGACAAGGACACGTCTGTTTGTGTATTCGGAATATATTTTGGGGATCTGAACATTGAGATTATCCTCAAAGTACTTATACAACTTTTCTGTGTTAGCGGCTTCGATAAGAAAGTCCAGCTCACGTGTCATTGTGTAATCAAACTCACTAATAATGCCTACAGGGTCATATAGTTCACTGATACGCAAATGCTTTTCAGCAGATTTTGCAAATTCATACATAAGACGAATATCTGCGGCAACGATTTTTTGAATTCCAGGTCTTTGAACCTTAATAGCTACTGTTGTTCCATCTTTGAGTTCTGCTTTATGAACTTGAGCTAGAGAACCCGCAGCAATTGGTTTACGATCTATTATCTTGAATACATCTTTCAGAGGTCGACCCAATTCTCTTTCAATGATTTCTTTCGCATCTTCATAAGAAAATGGAGGGACTTCGTCTTGTAGCTTTTCAAATTCTTTGATCCACTCGTCGGATACCAAATCGGGCCTTGTTGACATAAGTTGCCCTAATTTGACAAACGTAGGACCCAAGTCTTCAATAACTTTCCTTACTCGAATTGCACGTTTCTCTTGCTTTGATAATTCACCTTCACGAATTTCTTCTTTTGTTGGTTTGTGCATAGACGGAAAATGTGAGGAAATCCCATCTACAAAAGCACCAAAACCATGTTTGATTAATGTCTTTGAAATTTTGTTGAGGCGCCCAAGATCTCTTATTATCGACAATTATATTCACCCTTTTGTCAGTTTCAAATTGGATAGAGCCAGAAAGTTAAAGATCAACGTTTTATACATATATAATACATAAATCGGTTAATAAATTGAACTTGATATGAAGAAATGAGGTTAATGACAAGTTAATACCATTATTGTGAGGCATATTTTGTGAGTTCTGTTTAGTCTTCAAGATATTTCTCAGGCAATTTGTTTAATGAACCTTTCGAATTGAATAACTGACATAAACTGATACTCAAAAGATGGTGAAATCTGATAGTCATAATATTACATATTACTCGTGAGATTTTTCGTTGGTTAAGTTAACTAAAAAATTTTCAAGACTAGTTTAAGCAACTTCTTTTTAAAGAGTTTTTTGTCGGCTTGGAGTCTATCTCAAAAGAAAATTGATATTTGGGTGCTTATCGATGATTTCCTAAGAGTTTCCGAATTCGTTCATTCAACTACATTTAAATAGATATATGATAAATACTTGATTACCAACCTATCATAATAGCATACTAAGAATCCTTACGTTGTTGCAAAATGCCACTTACCTCAAACGAGGTTAGAGTATAAGTCATGGGAGACTGTTAAAGCAATCATTATTATAATCTCATTATAATACTGGGGCAATTGCTAATCGCTTCCATGAATACACATCTGACCGGCGAGGTAAGAAGAACTCCTAGATCATATGTTTTTAACATTATTTATTTTGTGGATTTTGTCCAGAAGAGTAGAGCTAAGCGTCGATATATTTTTATTTCTCCACCGCAAGAAGACCTCTTAACTAGTTGGGGGATGAAATGCGTTATTGTTTTCACTTTAACGATACTCCCTAACCTTTAAGTACTGATTCGCATAGATCGTAAGTAGAATTGAGCTGAGGTCACACTCGCCAATTCTCACATTAACTTCACATCGCGTTCAGGGCATGAACTGCTCGTAGAGCCTGTTTGACATACTCTGCTGGGAGATGAATGATTCAGGAAGCCAGCCTAATTGTAGGGTGGTAGTTCACAGTCTCTGGTAGTGACTCTGAATCGGTAACAAAATCCAGAACTAATCTAAAAAAGTGGGCCGATAGCTCAGTTTGGAAGAGCGCCGCGCTCGCACCGCGGAGGCCGCGGGTTCAAAGGACATGGATCTTTTCCAAGCCTGGAATTCCCGCTCGGTCCACCATCAACTTTACAAAAAATTACTTGATTTCTTCTAACAGCATTTTGTTTTTTAATGCAGAAATGGTATAATAATTGATTCTTAAAGGAAGCATTGATGTGCAACGGGAATATCCAGATCGGCCTTTTGCTGCAGTAAGTATTGTAATTACTCAAAATGAAAAAGTTCTTCTAATGAAACGGGCTCATGATCCAAAAGCAGGTTTTTATTCTGTCCCTGGCGGTTTAGTAGAGTTAGGTGAAAAATTTGAAGATAGCGCGATAAGAGAAGTCGAAGAAGAGACTGGGCTTAATGTCAGACTTGAAAGAATGATTGATGTAGTTGATAGTATCAGTTACGATGAACAGGGTATAAGGTTTCATTATGTTCTAATTGGATTTTTAGCTACACCTATTGGGCATGAAACTAAATTTATTTTGTCTACAGAATCTCTGGATACTCGTTGGGTACATTTTGATGAACTATCTAACTATCCATTGACCAACACTGCTACACATTTTTTCAAAAAATTAAATATTCTACCGCAAGGAAGCGAAAAATGAAACTTTACGTCAATAGTAAAATGTTCGCGCAGTGAAATCCAAGTAGTTCAAACTCAAAATTCAGTTAGTAGTAACTGTCTTGAAAGTGGCAAAGAAAAGCACGTAATTGAATGAGTTGCAGGAAAAGACACATTAAACAAAATATGTGGACCTAATTCTGTGCGAAATTTCTTTGCATTATGAGCATGTCCATGTACGACTACGGTTGGAAGATTTTTGTGTCCTAAGAGTATATTTTCCATTCTTTTCGAACCTAACAGCGGATATACCTGCTCTCTTTCGCCAAGTAAAAGTGAGTAGCCAACCGCATAATGTGATACTAAAATTGAATAATCAATTTTTTTCGCCAATTTCTGAGATTCAAAATCATTGAGCAATTTATCAATAACATTAAGACGGTTTTCATAAATTCCGAGAATATTTGGAATGTTTGTAACCTGCCATCTTGTTGGTTTGTCAAGCACGCCTCGTGTCCCAATAACGCCGATCCTTTTTCCTTTAATATGAAAAACTGATGATGAATCGTTTAAGAACGAGACATATTCCCCAAATTGTGAAAAAAACTTTTCTTCTAATTGGATATAGTCATCATTGCCAAAGCACGTTATAATTGGACAATTACTGTATTCATTCAAAACCTCAATGACTAAATTGAAGCCTTTGAGAAGACCTTTATGTATCGTGTCCCCTGCGAGGATAAATAAATCAAAAGACTTATTTTTGACCCGTTTCATTTCAGAAGAAAATTTATCTAAGTATTTTGGCGAGTGCACGTCACCGACGCAACCTACGTAGATCATACGCGGTTCCTCTTGTTTTCTGCTAATGGCATTCTGTTTCTATTCTTTAACTATTTCTCTATAGCTGTATAATGTCCTATGTATATTTTGGGTATTTTTGTCGGGATGATTACTAAAAATCATTAGTGAAAATGAAAATCAAGAGATACTGAGCGCACCTACCCGTAATGCAAACCTTTATAGCACTGAAACTACAATAGATGTCTATGTTTTCAGTGTGCTAAAGGCATATATTTGTGTATCATGCATATAGCACACATGTCGCGCGCTAGAGTTATTTATATTCGTTTTATAAAGCAAAATATGAAGTGAAAGAGGGGATTGTCAGATGGTCGCTGCTAAGATAAGTTCATCACAGATGAAATTAGACAACTGGCTCAGAGTTGTTCATAAGGAAGAAAAGGGGGCTATACTTGTGCGAACAAGTAGCGGACTGCTTGAGCCATTTAATCCCGATAAAATTGTGAAATCATTAATAAAAGAAACTATATATGTATCAGAGCAATATTCTGATGTTCCATCACTTTCTGTGACCGAAGCACGTGAATTGGCCAGGAATGTAAAGCGACACATCCAAAATCTTCCTTTTGTTTCAGCACCTCTTATTAGAGAGTTAGTTTGCACTTTAATGCTGCTAAAAGCAAAGAAGGATCCCCGATATGCAGTTTATCGTAATTTCTATACTCGTGTTGGGACTCCCATATATGATTATCTACAAATCATCCAAGGAGGAGGCTATGAAGCTAGAGAAAATGCAAATCTTCAGCCAAATCCAGAAACCGTTCACAAAAAGATTGCTGACAAAACTGCCAAAGATGCAAACATGTTAGCTGTTCTTCCGCACGAAATTGGGGACGCACATCTCACAAAAAGAATTCACGTTCACGATTTAGAGTATCTAGCAACTCGTCCTTTCTGCCAAAATTGGGATCTACGATATTTTCTTTATGGAGGTTTACTTCCTGATGGTACTGGACTTCATACGGCTGTAGCAGGTCCTCCTAAGCATCCTGAAGTTGCACTTTTGCACTCTGTAAAGGTGATGGCTGCAGGTCAGACTAATTTCGCAGGTGGGCAAGGTCTGTATAATTATCCCGTTTATATGGCACCTTATCTGAGGGGATTAAGCTATGATCATATAAAGCAACTGGCGCAGATGCTCTTCTACGAGATCGGTCAAGCATACGTTGCTCGTGGCGGACAATTAATGTTTGCAAGTTTACAAATGCCGCCTGGAGTGCCGGAAGTATATAGAGACTTGCCTGCAGTTATGCATGGCAAAGTATTGGAAGACACTTATGGGACTTACGAGGACGAGGTAAAGCAATTTGTGCAGGCGGTCTTTGAGGTAGCGTTAGGCGGAGACCATTGGGGAAAGCCGTTCGTTTTTCCTAAGTTGGAAGTGCTCTACGATAAAGAATTCCTTGGGAAACAATATGAGGATTATTATCACTTAGTACATGAAGTTGTTGCTAAATATGGCACTCCATACTTCGAGAATAGAATCCCAAGTTATAGGAGTGGCATCGGGGATAATGAAGTTAGGCTAGGATGCTACCAATGCTGCGCTTACGACCAGAGCACCACTGAAAAAGAAGATCCAAAGTTTTGGGATAAACTGTACTTCAAAAATGGAGCCCACTTTAGTTGGGGTGCTTGGCAAGTGGTTTCATTAAATGCACCGCAACATGCCTACATTGCAAAGGGTGATGATGAGCATCTCTTTGAAGAACTAGAAAAGTCGATGAGAATGGCAATACGCGTTTTCAAGATTAAACAGCGCTGGATGGAATCACAAATGAAAAATGGACTTCTTCCATTCATGACACAGACTCCACGTATAAACGGGAAAAAATTACCTCCAGCGGTGGATAGTACTCAATTGAGACACGTAATTGGACTCGTAGGAGTTAATGAACTCGTACAATATCATACAGGATATCAACTCCACGAAGATGATTCAGCCCTTAGATTTGCCCTTAGATTCATAGTGGAAATGGAACGAATCAAGGAGATGTTGCAAAAGGAAAGTGGACTACTCCTAGCATGTGCACGGACTCCCGCGGAAAGTACTGCTCAAAAAATGGCCATCTCAGATCTTGTTCATTTTCGCGAACAGGCAATGCAAGTGGTAAAAGGCGATGTGAGTAATATTGGAGGGAATGGGATAAAAGGCGTTGATCTCCCTGTTTATTACAGTAATGGAACTCATGTTACTGTAAACGCAGAAATCCCACTTTCAAAGAAGATGTCAATAGAAGGTAAATTCTTTCCTGCGCTTTCTGGTGGAAATATCTTCCACGTTTGGTTAGGCGAAGCACATCCAGATCCTGAAGCCTTGATGCAAGTAACACGCAGAATGTT
>JBHLOP010000207.1:0-4201 GCA_048940375.1 Promethearchaeota archaeon
ATTAACTTTGACGCATCATCAGTTTGTATCTCTTTGTTTAATGGAAATACTCCCCAAAGAAGTCTGAGTTGTCTCATTACGCGTTCATCTTGGGTGATCGCGATTATACTTTTTTTAGGGCGATATTTGGAAATCATGCGCGCAGTAAAGCCCCCAGTTGTTACTGTTATTATTGCTGCTACGTCCATTTCTTTTGTAATTGTATGAATTACGTGTCCGATCACTTCCGCCACATTTTCGTGACCATGGTCGTAATAGTCAGGATCTCTGTAGGGCATTGAGCCTTCTGCGTTTTTTGCTATTCTATCCATAGTCTTTACAGACTCAACCGGATAATTTCCGACAGCGGTTTCACCTGAAAGCATAACAGCATCAGTTCCATCTAATACTGCATTTGCAACATCACTCGCTTCTGCTCTTGTAGGGCGTGGATTTGTCGTCATTGATTCTAGCATTTGTGTAGCTGTAATTACAGGTTTCCCGTATCGATTACATTTGTGGATGATCTCCTTTTGTACTAAGGGAACTCGTTCTGGTGGTATTTCTACTCCTAGATCACCTCTAGCGACCATTATGCCATCGGCTACTTCTAAAATTGCATCAAAGTTTTTTAAACCAATTGAATGTTCGATTTTTGCAATGAGCGGAATATCTACACCCTTATCTTGCAGAACTTCTCTTACTTTTAGTATTTCTTCTGGTGTTCTTACAAAAGAAACTGCTAAGTAATCTGATTCTAGTTTAGCGGCAATCGCAATATCTTCAATATCCTTTTCAGTGGGATTATCAATCGTGAGATTAATTTCCGGGACATTAACCCCTTTTCTTGCACTTAGAATTCCCCCTGATTCTACTCGGCAGTGAACATCGGTTTCTGTAACAGAAATAACGCGAAGTCCAATAATCCCATCGTTAAGAAAAATCTGATCTCCCGATTCTACATCATTAGGAAGGTCTTTGTATGAAATACTTGTTATTTCTTCATTTCCTAAAACATCTCGAGCTGTAAGTATGAAATTGTCTCCAACATTGAGATAAACCGACTCTTTACCTTTTTCCATGGGACCTGTTCTGACTTTAGGTCCTGGAATGTCAAACATTATCGCTACGTCAGAAATACTCCTTATTAGATCAAACCGTTCGATGTGATCTTGATGACTACCATGTGAGAAATTTAGTCTTGCGACATCCATCCCCGCTTCAATCATATCAAGAAGTGTTTCCTCAGATTCAGAAGACGGTCCTATGGTAGCTACGATTTTCGATCGTGTCCAAATAATATCTTTTTCCATTTTAATACACTCATTGAAGATTCTGTATATGATTTTGATATCAACCAATATAATTCATTGAGATTATAGTAAAGCAATTCTATGAATACTTTGCTGTAATCTGTATTTTATGAAAAATTTTTCCTATGAAATACCCACCCTAGATCAGTTCACGATTAACGTCTAATGAGATTAGTAGTCAAAAAATGAGCTACTTGAATTAAATAGAAAATCAACTAGAAAATCAAGTCGTAGAAATCAAAGTAAAAAAAATAAATTAAAAACTATTTGAAAAGTGGATTTACATATACAACAAGAGTTTCTTCGTCTTTAGTTTCTAATAAGTCCTTGTCAGCGAAGACTTCTTCCTTTATTGTTTCGAGTTCTTTAGTGAGTTCTTCTTTGCTGCTTTCAGGTTTAATGAGTTCAATAGCTTTTACTTCGTTATCCTTTATTACAACTCGCGGAAGGTAACCTTCGATAATGAAATTACCATCTTTGACATCTTTTAATTTCTGAAAACTCTTATCAATTGTTTCAGTTCCAAGAAATGTACTCTTACTAACAACCATACCATAGATTGTGGTCCCAATAATGACATATCCTCTATCATAACCTTCAGGGATTTTGCCAAAGAGATCGTCGAGTTCTTCCATTTTCAGAGTTAGATTATCAGAGGATTCTTTGTTTTCTTTCACTATTTTCACAGTTTTAGGGGGAATTTCTTTAGGTGAAATCGTTTCTTTAATCTGAGGTGTTATGCTTTCTGTTGGAGTTGGAGGGGCTTCAGACTTTAATTTCTTCTTTTTGACGATATTTGAAGTAGATGTTGTTTTAGAAGTAGATTTTCTGACATTTGTATTATTAAAGAGGTTCAAAAATTCTTCAGGCTCATTTCCCTCTTCAATAGCTGTAGATTTGAATGTTCTTCCCTTTTGACTATTTAGTTGAACTGCAGCTCGTGCACTTAAGAATTTTTTACGTACATTTATTTTAGAGCCTTTCCAAAGCCAAAGGGTTTTTGATTTGTCATCAGCAATCAATAAAACATCTTTGCTTTTTAATTCCTTTTTATCCAAGTTAATTGGGGTTAATTCACCTTCATCATCTAGCCTGTATATCTCGATCTCACACATTAACACAGAGGTGTGCCCCCATTTTATTTTGTTTGTAGCTTTCTAATGGTATGTCTAAGTTTAAGATTTAAAACTTTCTGGGCAAACTCTACGCAGAACTAGAAAAACTCTCCGCAAAAGAGGCTTTTGTCAGGAAAAAAAATTGACATCAATAATCAAATTCAGGAATATGAAAAAAAGAGGGAAGAATGTTGTTGTATAGTGAACGATGCAGATCACGTTGTTTTTCGTCTTCTTTCTTCTCTCGCAATTACTTTCCATGCACCGTATTCGGTCCGATTAACAACCCGTACGGCCGCAGTCGCTGCAACTTCGTATTTTTCAAATTCGCCTTTCATCCACTCTTCTAAAGCATCTTCACCAGAAATTAAATTAGAATTCTTAATTTCTTCTTCGAAGTTGGACGGTTCAATTTTTAGAAGCCAACCTTCATCATAGCAATCTTCGTTTAAAAGAGATGGAGTTTCTTTAATCTGTTCGTTAATTGCTACAACCTTTCCACTTATAGGCGACTTAAGTGGACCAACATATTTACCCGCTTCAAGTGTTCCAAAGACTTTTCCTTGTTTGACTTCACTGCCGATTTCGGGGAGACGGACAAATCGGATTTCCCCAGCTTCATTTACTCCGAAATCATCTATGCCAACTTTAATTTTAGGAATTATGTGTGTTGACATCCAGATATGACCTGGTTCACCCTTCCAATAGTATAGGTCATTTAACAATAGAAAAATTCGTTTTGAGTCATATGTTATATCAATGGGCATGAATGTTCCTCCATAAATGCTTATACCTGCAATTTCTCAAGGATGGGTTCTATTGGACTCGTATGAATCATAAATTCCAATCCAAGATCCTCTTCTGGATCCATTTCCATTGTTAGCCCTATCAATTGGACTAAATAAAGTACGGGAACTTGTATTTTCGTCTTGAACGTTGCTTCCATCGATCCCTGACTGTAATCGTAGACATACTGACAAAGTGGGCAAATAGTGGCCATTGCATCGAACCCGTATTCCTTAATCGCTTTCAGTTTTGAATATCCTAATTTTAGAGTGATTTCTGGATCATAGGCATATTCTTTCGTTCCACAACACGCTAATCGTTCGGGATAATCCATTGTGTCTGCACCTAACGTTTCAAGAATTCGTTCCATCTTCATAGGAGTTTCAGAGTCATCAGGACGTCCCGGTAACTTACTCGGGCGTATTGAATGACAACCATAGTGCGTCGCAATCTTAAGTCCTGTCAGGGGTTTTATGACTGATTGTTTTATTTTTTCAAGGCCAATAATATCATGAAGCACTGTAAGAATTAAGTAGTTAGTACTTGTGCCTTTGAATTCTAAATCCTCTTCGGCGAGTATTTGATTGATTTTATCCCTGAGATCTGAATCTTCTGTAAGAAAATGCTTAGTTTCTTCTAAAGAAAGATAACATCCATTGCATAGAGAAAGAATATCCAGATCTTTTTCTTCTGCAAGGGCTATATTTCTTGCAGACATTGCTAACCAGGCAGTACTATCAATGTCAGCAAATGGAAGTCCACAACAGCCTGCTGTTGGGAGGTCAACTAAATTAATGTCAAATTTTGGTAGTACCTTTCGAATCGATAGTTCATAGTCATATCCATAAGTTGGAACCGTACATCCAAGATAAAGAGCAAGATCCATATTTATTCCACCTTCATCCATTTCGCTAGACTCGTCCTCTTCAGCATTGCCTTGATTTTTGCCAGCGGGGGCTTCGGTAACTTAGGGAGGTCGTCTATGTCCTCACGCTCTCCTTCAACCCA
>JBHLOP010000208.1:0-4201 GCA_048940375.1 Promethearchaeota archaeon
ATATCATAAGTACCGATTTCTCTAGCTTTGTCTACTACCTCAGTTTTATCCCATGCGATTAATGGTCTAAATACAACGCTACTTTTAATTGCCTGATGAAGGATTGCTAAATTATCTAATGTTTGGCTTGCCTGTTCGCCTAATATCTCACCTGTTGCGATCGCACATCCTCCTTCAACTTGTGCTATCTTTTCTGCGATTCGATACATCATTCGTTTGCAAAAAATGCAAGTGTATCTAACAGAATTTTTTCTTGAGTTCTTCAAAAAAGTACTCATTGCAAAACCTTGAGGGACAATATACAGTTTTGCTACTTGGTGTGGGATGATGAATTCAGTTAATTTTCTTGCCATATCAATAGTATTCTGCCTAGTTGATTCACAAGTATAAGGATTATTATCAATATATAGGAAAATTGGAGTAAATCCCATTTTAATAAGTGTATAGCATGCAACTGGGCTATCCAGTCCACCAGAAAGCAAACAGACAACGTTCTTTGCATTAAACTGGTCAGTATCTAGTTCTGTCAACGAATTCTCCTCTTGGCTTAATAAACAACTCTCCTTGTCTTTCTAAAATCGTGCTGAGTCTTAGTTTTTTTCATGAGATCTAAACGAATGAAACAACTGTAATAATCAATAAAGTGTTAGAGAAATCCTCCTCTCCCCAATAAACTTAAAAACACTTTGTGAGTTTAATAGCTTAAATTTAGATTATAACCTTTGTTTCAGTAAAATAATAATGTTTTAATAGATCTCTTATATCTTTAAAGATTTTCCATTTTCAAGGCGGATATTTTAATGCGAAAGTACTTAAAAAGATTAACGCTTCTTTTTGGTGGCTTAATCCTTTTAATAGTAAGTTTTTGGTATATTGGCCTTTCTGAAATCTTTAATGAACTCTTAAAGGCAGATCCTCTACTCTTACTAATTGCATATGTGATATTTTTCATTATGATGGGGGTTCGAACTATTAGATGGAAAATGCTTTTAAGATATCTTGATATTTCAGTCGGATACAAAGAGACATTTGGCACTTTATTAAGTTCCTACTTTGTACATGCGGTTTCTCCAAGAGCACTTGGAGAGATGTATAGAGCATATATGGTTTCTAAGATTGATCCAAATTTGTCCAAAACTTCTCTTGGAAACACTTTTGCCACAGTAGTAATAGAAAAAGTTTTTGATGTTCTTCTTGTAATAGTAACAGGCGTAATTGGACTTATTTGGTTGCTTCTTTATTCAACAGGCGATCTTACAACAATAATCCTCTTCTTTGGGTTAGCGATTCTTATCGCATGTTTAATTATTGGTGCATGTTTTTCAAAACGTATTTTTTTGAAAATTTCAAATTTCTTACAGGCTATCCTTACTATCTGGCCAAAAAAATTAGGAAAAGAAAGACTGCAGCGCTTCGTTCAAGTCAATTTAGACAGATTTTCTACTTCACTTGAGGTTTTAAGAGGTAACAGGTCTATATTGATCAGAACAATCTTAATCTCTGCTGTAATTTGGCTGATTGAAGTACTAAAATTAAGTTTTATCTTTTTAGCTCTTGAGATCCCTCTTTCTTATTTTGAAATTGGATACATTTATTCAATTTCTGCAATTATAGGCTATGTTAGTATGATACCTGGGGGCATAGGCTCTCAAGAATTAGCATTCATATTTCTTTGTAGTTTAAGAGGAATTTCAATAGAATCATCAGGCGCAGCAGTTTTACTATATCGCTCGATTTTTCTAATTGGTAATTTTGTTGCTGGTGGAATAACTTTCTTCTTACTTGGCTCAAAAGTGCCAATAAGATCTACGATAGACAGTAAATTTGCAGTTAATTCAAATGAAGCAAAGGAAAATAATCAGGCTTGATAATATAGGCCTTCTTAGAATTATTTATCAAGTTAATCTTGAGATTTAATGGCATTAGAAGAGTTTTTATCATTGTTATTTTCTCTAACAATTACAATACTCTCCTTTTTTTAATAAGACTATTACACACAAGGCAACTCAAGTAATCATAGGAATCTCTCAGCGATAAAGTTAAAAACTATTTTCGGATTGAATTCCAAATACTAAATAGGATGATTGTCATCCAAATTCAGAGACGCAGAAAAATAAGACGATCTCTCCAAGCGAAAAGAACTAAGGCATTAAGATCTTTTCAATCTTTTCTGTCATTAGGAGTTGATGAACATTTTATTGTATATCCTAATTTACAGCATGATTATTATAGCATTGTTTTTTGTCGTCTTAATCCCAAAATCAATTAAGGCTTGGGTGCATCTTTTCTTTTGGATAATTATTTTAATGATAATCGTTTTCCCTGATTCATTTCAAAATATTTTACGTCTGTTATACTTAGAAGGTTTGTTGAGGCTAGAATTAGCAACAGAGACTATTCTGTTTTTGGTAATTGTGTTTATTCTCTTTTTGTTTATTACAAATCTTAATACACAAGTTGGTCAATTACGAAAGGGAATTTTGTCTCTTTTATTTAGTAGGACACAAATGATATCAGAAAAGGTATCAATCATTATGCCAGCATATAACGAAGCTGAAAATCTTGAAGATCTTATTCCTGTTTTATTAAAGAAAGCGCCTAAACACTATGAGTTTGTTTTGGTTGATGATGGAAGTATTGATAATACAAGTGAAATATGTGAGAACTTTGCTAATACCTATGAAAGTGTTAGATTCATTCGTCATCCTGAAAATCGTGGAAAAACAAAAGCGTTTGAAACTGGTGTTTATAATTCGGATGGTGACATCGTAGTTCTTCTTGAAACAGATTGGCAATATGAACCAAATGATATAGAATTTCTGGTAACACCAATTGAGAAGGGTTATGATATAGTAAATGGTTGGAGGATATTAAGAGCTGATAAATCATATCGGATTGCTATGTCAAAAACTTATAACTTTCTACAAAGAAAAATGCTCAACACGTCATTTCGAGATCATAACTCTGGATTCAAAGCATTTAAACGTGATACAATAGAATCGCTGTTCAAACTCCTACCTCGTTTGGACTTAATCGGACCGCATCGATTTCTCCTTGCACTTGCAAATTTTAATGGTTATAAAATAACAGAAGCCCCCATTCACCATTACCCACGAAAAAAGGGAAAGTCATATATTCGCATTAGTAAGACACCTTTACATGTAATTCACGATATATTGAAATTGCGTCTTTTTCTGAGTTATAAAAGGAGTAAACTGAGTTTAAACTAACATATGAAAACAGAGAAATATAAATCGCTTCAAAAATTATAAAGTCACAAATACTTACACTGACTCATAAACTCTCATGTATTTTATTGCCGTTTGACTCCAACTATATTTTCTCTCAACAAGTGTTCTCCCATTATTGGCTAAATATCGGGCTAATTTTTCATCACTTAACAGAACATTTATTGACTCTGCTATTCTATCTGAATTTTTTGGTTCGATTAACATTCCAGTTTGTCCACTGTTTATTAAGTCTCTCATTCCCCCTGAATTCGTTGTGATAATAGGCAAGCCCGAAGCCATTGCTTCCAAATAAACAATACCCAAACCTTCATGTAAACTAGGCAGGATAAAAAGATCTGAATTGGCATAGATTTCAGGTAAATTTTCATTAGAAACATTGCCTAGAAATAGAACATTATCATTAATCTCTAATTTATTAATTAATTGTGTTAAATGAGTTCTTTCAGGCCCATCGCCAACAATAACAAAAAGAGATTCTGGAAAATCACGCAAGACCTTTGGTATCGCATTCAATAGGTATTCATACCCCTTTCTTTTGATTAAGCGTCCTACTGAAAGAATTATCTTAGAGTTTTTCCAATCGAATTCTTTTCGTTTTGAATTTTTTCTTTTGTTCGGATTGAAAAGATCTGTATTTACTCCATATGGAATGACTGTGATATCTTTTCTTTCTACTAACGCCATTGCACGATTTTTAATGTCTTGGCTAATGCTAGTCAAACTGTCAGCGTTTTTTAGAACATATCTACAAGATGGATTCAAAAAAAATCTTCTAAACAGATTTTTAGTTTTACTTGGATCATAAATATCCCCTCCTATTACTGTAACAACACTAGGTGTCTCTGTTAATTTTTTTGCTAGGATTCCTGGAAAAGCAGAAGGTATAGCAAAATGTGCGTTAACAATATCAATATCACGTTTTTTTATTAAATTGACTAAAAGTTTCAAAG
>JBHLOP010000209.1:0-4180 GCA_048940375.1 Promethearchaeota archaeon
GAATTTACTTAAGAGGCTAACTTAACCTTATGTTTTTTCTAAATGTTGGAACCCTATGGTTAAGAAATGGCGTCTTTTTTTTAATTTTGCATTTGTACCGTTCGAAATATTAAAAACCGTTTTAAGCAGATTTAATTTAATTTGATAAGTTAAAAACTTAATAACGGCATTTTAGTTATCGTAATCAGTACAAAATACCTTAAAATCATTTTAAATACCAAATGGGTGGATTAATCTGAAGAAAAAATTGAACTTCCAATAGACTTTTGAATGAGTTTCGATGTGATATTAACCAGAAGAATGGAGGCTTTCTCTGTGGCAACTGAGGCTAACGATTATCTTGAACTTACCGCAAAAATGACAGCTATTCCTGCTACTATTCTTAAAATCTTGAAAGTAACTCCCCCTACGTCCCTACCTCTTCCTATTGAAGGTATCAACTTTAATTCGGAGCATATAGTGCTAATTATGCTTGACAACTTTGGTCTATTTGAGTATACTTACTATAAGCCCGAGTTCTTAATCCAAGCATGTGATGCTCTTGTTCTTCTAGAAACACAGAATCCTTATACAGATAGTGTTTTAAAACAGATTTTCTATGTTACTGAACAATTTAGTGGTTTTCATCTTCCAAGTGTTCTGATTGAAAACGGAAAGTCTGTTGCAATGGTTGGACGTCAAGAAGAACTGAATATTATTGCACATAATGAGTATTCGATTCCGTCAACTGATGATATGAATGTCTATATCAATGCTGTAAAGGCTTTGAACAGACATGATTTTCTTTCGTTGCATTTCATTGATTTTGAAAAATTATACCAACAATATGCGTTTCAGCCGCCTGCAGAAACGCTAAAACAGTTAATTCGGAGAACTGATAAATGGCTAAAGGTGTTATTTATGCAGGCGAAGCCTGGATCAGTCTTTATTATTCTTAGTTCTCATGGAAAACATCAAATTGATTTACAAATCAAAGGAAAAGCAGCGCAATGGCGATTGGCAAGCCTTCCTATAGCTATTTTCTCAAAAAAACCTTAATTCGGCATGCTGATTTTTCTACTCTTCGCTAATTCCGAATTTTCTTTTGAAATATTCAATAATTTCTGTTGTAGTTCTTTTGCCTAATATACTGCCTGTTGTCCACTTTTGTCTTCCAACAAAGAATAAAATATTACAAAGAAGTATATTACCGATAATTAGTCCTTCGAATAGCAGTGGAATGCCAAATGTCCTCCGAATAGCATATGCTTGAGAGAGTAATAAAGGAAAGGTCAATCCTATTGTAACAATTAAAATATCGCGATAATGTTTTTCCACAAATGAGAGCCTTCTTAGGTAAAAGGAAAAGTACAATATGTGAGTAAGAAGGACCAATATAGCTCCATAAAGAAACTGGATATCAATTATATCAAACTGAAATGTTTTACCATATAATGAAATACTAAAAAGTGGGTCAAGCACCAGAATGGTTGTAGAATAAGAATTATCTCTTATATTTGCTTCGTTTTCAATTCCAGAAATCATTACTAAAATTGTGTGTTGACCTTCAATAGCATCCCATTCTAACGTGACTTCTACAGAGGAACCAACAAGGACATTCACTTTAGTGGCGTTAACTAGCGTATTATCTATATATAACTTGATATTAACGGTCTCATTCACTTTTCCAGTATTTTCTAAATTTGCTGCCACTTTTATGGTCTCGCCGCTTGCTGGAGGATGTTTTGGTAAGATTTCTACATGACTCAATGTCACATCACGAGTTGGAATGTAAAGTGTTTGTGTAAGGTTATTGTTTTGTGAATTAACTTCCTTAGTCATGGAAAGGCCTTTAATCTCAACAAACACTATAATTTGATGTGACCCTTTTTTGGCTTCCCAATGAAATTGTTTTTGGATCGATTGCCCTTCTAGGAGTTTGATTTGTGTTGTCGTAATTAATTTATTGTCTATTTTCAGATGTACGGTTGTAAATTCATCTTTCGAGCCTTGATTTTTTATATTAGCTTTGATAGTTACTATGTCTCCAGGTTCAATTACTTGAGGCGTTATTGATAATCGATTAACAGCAACATCCCTAAATGCTGACACCTGAATAGTAGAATTTGATAAAACATCAATCGCATATTGTGATTCATTTCCAAATATACTGAATTCAATGTCTAATGAGTTTCTGCCCTCATATATCATTGATTTATTAACATTTGTTGATATCTCCATTAATTGAGATTTATTGTTTACGCCCCGTTCCGTCGTGGATAGTTTCTCTTGATTCCAGAAAAGGCTAAGGCTTATATTATAGACGTTAGGATAGTTTTCAACAGAATAAAACGCTCTAAGGTCAGTTGAGAATTTATCTGTCATCACTTCCTCAGATAGGCTAAATTCCAAAGAAGCCTTAACCGTTTGGTATTCTGGTGTGCTGCTTTCTAAATAATCTTGAAATTCTGCAGGATACGGAAGTGCACCACCTAATTCATCAAAGCTATATTCTCCCGTTGTTTGAATGTGTGAGATGGTCTTCAAGAAGACATAGGACTCTTTATGGAGGATGAAAGTTGTTGTGCCATCATTACTCGAAACAAAGGCCAGTTCAATTTCGATAAGATTGTTTCCTTCGAGTAAATTATCAAAAGGGACAATAATATTTACCCAATACTTATCAACCTTCTCTAAAGTCGTGCTACTAATACTTTTACTTTTAAAAAAACGGTTATTACAATTAACTTCGATATTAAAATCAGAGTCAGGATCTTCGCCAGAAAAACTTGTGAGAAGTGAAATCGAAAAAGCCTTATCTTCTATTGAATCGATTGAGAACGAAACCAGAACAGTTTCTTTAGCTTCGGCTCCATTACCAGCTGAGAGTCTGATCGTGTCAATATCCAATTCCGAAAATAGGGTTTTTCCGTCTTCAAGGCTTTTAACCCCTTCTGAAGAGGGCACCATCATTGGTAAGAGCATGAACAATGCTATTAACATGACAACGAGAGCCTTTTTCAAAACACGGTCCGTCCATTTCGATCTAATTTAGAGGAGCGTCCACATCCTCTTCGTCTAAATGAATTTGCTTGAATGGTTTTATTCTGACTTTATAAACATTTTTACGCTTTGAGGTTATATAGTCCGATATGCTTCAAAATCGTACAACTAGAAGAACTGCATAAATGAGATCCCTTATAAGCATATAACTCCTTGAGTTACTTGGAATTGACTCTTCTAAGAGTAATTATCTCGCGATCTATCCATAACTTCTCTTTTATTGTAGGTGCATCTTCTTGATAAAGAAAACGGCAGAAAAGTGTGTCAAATTGATACATAAACTAGTACCGGAGTTCAAAGTGAAAATAATGCATGTTTGTGGAACACATGAACAAGCTATCACTCGTGCTGGTCTACGATCATTGCTCCCAGAGAATTTAGAACTTCTTGCAGGTCCAGGATGCCCTGTATGTGTAGTTCCCGCACATGACATTGACGAAGCCTTATTTTTAGCAAAGGATGGGAAAATTATTGCAACGTATGGTGATATGGTACGAGTACCTGCTAGTGAGATTTCTCTAGCAGATGCTAAGGCAGAGGGTGCCAATATAAAAATAGTATATAGTGTTAATGATGCCATCAAGCTTGCTCAAAAATATCCCACTGAAGAAATAGTTTTTTTTGGGATAGGGTTCGAAACCACAGCTCCTACTTTAGCTGCAGAAATTATCAAGGAACCCCCAAAAAATTTCAGCGTCTTAACATCATATAGACTTATTCCTCCAGCAATGGAACTTATTATGGGCATTGGGGACCTGCATATCGAAGGTTTTATCTGTCCAGGACATGTAGCTACTGTAATAGGTACCAAACCATTTCAATTCCTTCCAGAGTTATATTCCATGCCAACAGTTATTTCAGGCTTCGAACCAATGGATATCCTCTTATCGATTCTTATGCTACTTAAACAGATCAGAAACAGCGACCCAAAGGTAGATAATGAATATAGTCGTTCAGTAACTGATGAAGGAAACAAAAGGGCGCAGGAGATTATAAATGAGGTGTTTGAAACAGCTACTGTACGATGGCGAGGAATTGGACGCGTCCCTCATTCTGGATACCACTTAAAGGAAAAATTTTCAGATTACGACGCAAGAAAAAAGTATAACATTACTATAGAAGATTCAATAGATATTAG
>JBHLOP010000210.1:0-4173 GCA_048940375.1 Promethearchaeota archaeon
CAACTTGTTGAAAAGTTTCTCGAACTTTATTTTCAGAAGATGACTTTGAATCGCTTAAAAATATCCTTTGGATAAGTACACCTGATTTAGTTTTGCGCCAAACAATGCTGATATTATCAAAAGTAGTAGGAATTGAAGTCTGAAAAAGCTGCACTTTGCGTCGCCAGCAAAAATAGAATGAAAGTTAAAGGTCTAATGCTGCAATAAGGGAATCAACGCCTTCTTCAGTTTTTGCGCTAGTTTTTATTACCTTTATTTCTGGATTGATTGTAAGAGCATCACTCACCATTTCGTCTACATTTGCTTCTACTATCTCTGCTAAATCCATTTTGTTAATAATCGCTACATCTGAGAGTTTAAAGAGCAAAGGATGTTTTCGAACTACATGATTTCCTTCAGTTACGCTAACAACAGTAATTCGCGCATGTGCGCCTAGTATGAAGTCTGAAGGACAAATAAGATTACCTACATTTTCAATGATGAGTAAATCCAAATTATCTAAATCAAGATCTTTAGCAACATCTCGAACGAAACTAGCTGTTAGAGCACACTCCGATTCGGTTTCAATCTGGATTGCTTGGATGCCGTGACTTCTAATACGAGTGGAATCTACGTCCGTTGCCATATCTCCTGCGATTGCTGCGATTCTATACTTCGACTTAATTTTGTCGATTAAAAGCTCTATAAGAGCTGTCTTTCCAGCACCAATTGCCCCTACTACATCAAAAACACGAATGCCTTTCTCATCAAATAAAGCCCTATTTTGAGCAGCAATTCGGTTATTTGCCTCAATGAGATTTCTCTCTGCATCTGCTATTGAGATACTTATTTCATGCTCACCCATCTAAAGTTTCACCTTCTTATCAGTAATAAAACCTATTTTCGTTATCATACATTTACAAATACTCAAGTTTTCGATATTTATTCTAAAAAGTAGTGGTAGCGGCGAGATTATTAATTTTCTCAAAATTGAAGGTCCTTCAATTTGATGTTCACGCTAGACAATGATGATAATGAAAGTTATTCTATTTCTGAATAAATATCTACTTATTCAAATTAAACACCCACACTATGATGACGTCCTGTACCACAACCATGAATTCAGGATTTTTATCTTTAAAATAGTGCCAGATAATGTTATCAGGGTTTCTTTGAACGAAAGTTAGGTGGAACACAACATAGTCATATTGTTCGAACAACGTGATGACGGAGTGTGGTAAATTTGTTACATTTCCTTCATAAAAATACGCAAGTGTTACAGGAGAATACGCACTTGCAACAGTGAGGGCATTCGATTTGCTGGAGAGATATTCAGCGACTAATCTTGTCCCCTCAGTTGTATATGTAACAGTTATCTGAGAGCCGCCTTTTAACCCACCTATAAAATCATTAAAATAGAAAACGTAGAAAGGCTGATACTGAACACTCCAAAAAGCGGCTGGAAATACCACTGCAAAGCAAAGAAGCAATTTTGGTATTATTTCTCTGTTTTTTAACGGGGCAACAGACTTCAAAATATCTTTCGTCCAATTAATAATCGCTTGAAGGCCACTAGAAGAAATCAAAGCGATAGTTGGCCAAATTGGTATTAAATATCTATCCATTTTTTGACCAAAAATTGAAAATAAAGCAATAAAAATGACGATGACAAGTAAAAGTAAAGTCTCTTCTAGTTTTACTTTTCTTTTATACAAACTATTAACAAACAAAGCAATTGAGAAGATAAGAAAAACCGCTACTCCAGTACTTAGACGTATAGGCAACACTACCAGATAATAATAAAACGGCGATATGCCACTCGGAATTGGTCTTAGAAAGAATACTGTTTTGTCGTGACCTCCAAAAGGTGCATGATAATTTCTAGCAAGATATAATAGTTTATCAATTGTAAGATTCCAAAGTCCAGGCCACAAGATGAAAATAATTACCCCACTAATTATCAAAACAGTTACCAAGAGCCTTATTGCTTGTTTAAGATCTAATTTGGCGTAATTTTTTATTAAAAATAACATCCACACTGCTAGAATAGGGACGAGAATAATCGCAGGGGCTTTAGTCAGGACAGACAAGCCTAGTGAGATCCCGGAAAGTATAATATACTTCTGATTTTCTTGAGTTACTCCAAGCCAGAAAAAGTATAAGGTTACTGTGAAGAAAAATGACAACAATCCGTCCATATGAATTAACCTAGTTATTCCAATGAAAAATGGTTCAAAGGTGAGCAGCAAGGCAGCCAGCAGTCCTCGCTCTCTATTAAACATTGATTTTCCCATCAGATAGATCAAAGAACCAGTAGCAGCACCAAAAATACAGAATGGGAGACGTACAAAGGAAACTAAATCTGAATGTTCGGGAAGAAAAAGTTGCATTAGCCCAGATATGTATGAGACTGTTACACCAGGATGATAAGTAATAAATGTTCCATTAGGATTTAGGTCAGCCAGAGCTTGGATAAAAATTGGCCCCCTCTCAATCCAGAGAAGTTCATCGATATGAATAGCATATCTCAGATTGATTATTCTAATGACAAAACCAACAAGAAAAACAGAAAAGAGTACTACAACATCTAGTTGAATTTTCTTAAACCGCATTCTGCTTATCCTCTTCGTTTCAACTTCATGTTCACATCTTGGGGTTCCAGTACTATACAAGGTCTCTGCCATAAGACTTGCAATACCTTATTTGTATAAATCATAGAACTTCATCTGAAGGTACCATATCTTATTTTAAATAATCAAAGTGGAAAACCTATCAAACTCTTCACATCATTAATTTATGGCTTTTGGTTAAATTAAGAGAGACCAAACAATGCTAAGATGAGTTAGAAAATATTAAAGTTTTAATGTAACAATCAAGGAATTAATGCCTTCTTCGGTTTTTTCGCTGGTCTTGATTAACTGGATAACTGGATTAATTGTTAGCGCATCGCTCACCATTTCATCTACATAATCATACCTTTTTAAATACTCAAAGTTTTCTCTAAAAAATAGCGATAGCGGCGAGATTATTAAATTTCTTAAAGTAAAAAGTCTCATCAATTTATCGCCAAAACTTTTTTGAAAATTACAGAAATCAAAGAAAGAGTCAAAGTTCATATTCGTTATTCAAAACGATGGAACGTGGAAAAATGAAATTTAAACCCTTTGAGTTGGAAAGGTGGTTTACTAAATACGAGCATGATTGCGAAATAATGATGGGGGAAAGTGGTGTTAAACCTCTCACTCTTAAACAACTGCTTGATCTCACAGGAAATACGTTCGATCATATTGATGTTAAGTTAGGCTATGGCTGGAGCAATGGACTGCCGAAGTTACGTGAGTTGATCGCCGAGGACTATGAGGATTTGGATGCTGACTCAATCGTGGTCACTAATGGAGCTATAGAGGCGAATTTCCTGACACAAATGACGCTTCTTGAGCCAAATTCTGAGGTTGTTACTATTTTTCCAACTTATGCACAACTTTTTCAAGTTGGTGAAAATCTAGGGGCACGCGTAAAGAAATGGCGAATACTTATGGATAATAAATACAAGCCAAATCTTGACCAGCTAGCAGGCATGATTAGTGAAAACACAGATCTAATGATAATAAATTACCCTCATAACCCGACTGGTGCTGTCATTGAAAGAAACGATTTAGAAGAAATATGTGAGCTTGCAGAGCAACACAATATTCCTCTTCTTTCGGATGAGATTTACAGAGGCTTAGAATATAACTCCACAGATCGTGCCCCTCCTGCTGCTGATTTATATGAAAACGCCATTAGTGTAGCCGGACTGTCTAAGGTTTACGGCCTACCGGGACTAAGGATTGGTTGGCTTGCTTGCAAAAACAAAGAACTTCTTAACAGAATTTGGTCATTTCGAGACTTTACTTCAATCTGTAATGGCGTTTTAAATGAAAAAGTGGCTGAAATAGCTCTACAAAACCGTGAACTTCTCCGTGAACGGGGGCGTAAGATTGCTGTTAAGAATTTTGAGATATTAAAACAGTGGGTTGATGGTCATAGTGATGCAATCTCATGGGTTCCCCCAAAGGCAGCTGTATTAACTATGCTTATGTATCACTTCGAAATGGATTCTGAAACATTCTGTCGAGGGCTAGTTGAAGAAAAAAGCGTATTTACTGCTCCAGGGTCCTGTTTTGAAACTGAAAAACAATTTAGAGTAGGTTT